>NZ_KB912883.1 GCF_000383875.1 Caldibacillus debilis DSM 16016
CAGAAAAAATCCAGGATGCCATCCGGAGTGCGACGATTACGAAAGTGCACTTGGATGGAAAAGAAATCTTTATAAAAAATAAATCTGACGACGTATTTTCCGATATTTTAAAGGCATTTGGGCTAGAAGATATCCCCGCATATGGGGTTAAAGATAAAAGGACGAAAACATATCTACATACCAAAAAATAAAGAACTCCCCAAAAAACGCGATCATGACGCTGTTTTCGGGGAGTTTTTGTTTCTGGAACTGTAAAAGTCGGGAAAAAAGCCCGTCCGCCGGCATGAATCTTTGCAGGGCGGACGGACATAGACATAAAACGGTTTTCACCCGGCGGCACACTTGCCGTTTGTGTAAAAAAACGGACGGCGCATAGCCGTAAAACGGTTCTTTTTATAAATTCTTGAGTTCCCTGACCCCGTTTCTTGGGCTTCGCCGGATGCGGCAGCCCCTTGATCCGGACGGCCCTGAAAATAATTGGCGGAGACGGGGAAATTTTATGCGGGCCGCTTGATGGAATAGGCGGAAATTTACCGGCTTTTTTCCCGGCAGGCCGCGGGAGCAGGGGAGGCCTCCCGCCTCCCTTGGGGTCGGGCCCCCCTAAAGCGCCTTTTGGATTTCCCGTCGGTAGTATTGGACGGACAGGAATCCAAAGATCGAATACAGGGCGGAGTACAGTCCCATCACGAGCAGCATCGGCGTCCACAATTCCGTCCCGAAGAAAAACCAGCCGGACCGGACGGCAAAATAGCCGTGGGAGATGCCGAGGAGCAAGGGGATGCCGAAATTGAACAGCTGTTTCTGCCGGATCCCCCCTAAGAGATCTTCCGGTGTGAAACCGAGTTTTCGTAAAACGGTGTAGATCCCCTTTTCGTCCTCGCATTCGCCCATCTGTTTAAAGTAAAGGATGCAGCCGGATGTGATCAGGAAGGTCAAGCCCAAAAAGCCGACGATAAACATGGAGAGGCCGTAAGTCCTTTTATTGTTTTTAATCATTTCGAACTTAGAGAAGGCGGGTTTGGCGAATTCTTCGGCCAGAAATAAGCGGTTGGCTTCATCCGTCAATGCCTCATCCTTGATGTGAATGCCGATATGGACCGTCCCTTCCTTCTGGATCTTCGGGTCCATATCCTCGGCCAACCGTTCGAATACCTTCTCGTCGACGATTACGACGGGCATGCCCCCGTTGGTGAAATAATAGGACACGAGGAATTCCTTTTTCAGCCCCAAGTAGTTTTGCCGGATTTCCGCGCTTTTCCCCTTTAATGTGAGAGGACCCGAGGTTTTCAAAGGCATAAATTTTTTCAGGGCGTCATGGTAGCCGGAAAGATAAGCTTCATCGGGGGAAAGATCGCCGAAATCCGCGTCCTTTTCGCTGATGACGGGAAGGGGCGTGCTTTTTGGATCGAAATTTAATTGATCCAGTTTCCCCTTTAAAATAGGCTTGATATTCGCCTTCACCATCATGACTTGGGTCACCGTTTCCTCATAAGGAATATGTTTTCGGTCCAACGCCTTTTTAAACTGTTCCGCATCCTTTTGGTCCGTTAAGGCAAAATCGGCGGCCACATACTGCCCGGCGCTCTTTTCCGTAGAGTAGTAGGAGATATAGCTTAAGGACAAAAGGCCGACGGCAAGGGCGGAAGCGGTGGTGATTATCGTCAGGGACAGGGCGTTCGACTTCATCCGGAACATGATGGACGACAGCGACATCACTTCCCGGATAGTTAAATAGCCGCCCTTCGTTTTCCGGTAAAGATAGAAGAGAAAGCTGACCGTCCCCTTGTAAAACAAATAGGTGCCGAAAATGACGGAAGCGAGGATGAAAATCATGGCTTTGAAGAGTTCGTCGATCGTCGCAAATTCGCCGCTGAACAGTTTTGACGAAACATAATACCCTAAGAGGATGAGGGCGGCGCCCAAGATCCCGATCAGCAGCTGCAAAAGGGATATTCTTTTCGCTTCGACGGCGGAAGCGGCGGTAAATAACGAAAGAATGCTCAGTCTCTTGATGAACAAGTATTCCATCGCCATGATCAGCAGGAAGACCGCGCCAAAAACGGCCAAGGTCTGCCGGAAGGCTTCCTGCGAAAAGGTCAGGTCGGCGACGGCGCGGACGCCGGTGAGTTTGAACAGGATCATCGTCAAAAATTTGGAACCGGCGAACCCGATGAAGATTCCGGCAAACAGCGAGAGAAAATAAAGGATGAAATTTTCGATGCAAAGCAGGCGGAAGACGTTCCCTTTGGTCATTCCGATCAATTGGAACAGGCCGATTTCTTTGCTGCGCCTTTTGATGAAAATATGGTTGGCGTATAACAGGAACACGCCGACGATGACGATCAGCAAGACGGATGCCGCCCGGAATGCGGCCGCACCCTTAACCGATCCTTTCGCCGGGTCCATTTCCGGGTCATATTGCAAAGTGACGAAGGCGAAATAAAGGGAGACGGTGAAAATGAGCGCAAATACGTACAGGTAATAGTTTCGGAAATTTTTTTTCAGGCTGCGCAAAATGATCCGGTTAATGCTCATATTGGACACCGCCCAACACACCCTGGGTTTTCATGATGTCCTTCAGGAAGGACTGCCTCGTTTCATTCCCTTTCACCAGCTGGGTGTAAATTTGGCCGTCTTTGATGAAGATGACCCGTTCCGAGAAACTGGCCGCCACCGGGTCGTGGGTGACCATCACGATGGTGGCGTTTCTTTTCCGGTTCAATTCCTGGAGCTTGTTCAAAAGATCGGAGGCGGACTTGGAGTCGAGTGCCCCGGTCGGCTCGTCGGCGAAGATCACGCTCGGGTTATGGATGAAGGCCCGGGCGGCTGAAGTCCGCTGCTTTTCCCCGCCGGAGATTTCATTCGGATATTTGTCCCTGAGTTCAAAAATGCCCAATTCCGCGGCCAATTCCCGGAACCTTTCTTCCGCTTCCCGTTTCGGGGTTTTGGTAATGGTTAAAGGCAACAGGATGTTTTCCTTCACGGTCAGCGTATCCAGCAAATGATATTCCTGGAAAATGAAGCCCAAATGCCGTTTGCGGAATTCGGCCAGCTCTTTTTCCTTCATTCCGACAATGTCCCGGCCCCCGATCGTGATCGTTCCCCCGTTGGCCCGGTCAATGGAGGAAAGGACGTTCAGCAAGGTGGTTTTCCCCGATCCCGAGGGGCCCATGATGCTGAGGAATTCCCCTTTGCGCACTTGGATGTCCAGCCCTTTTAAAACTTCCTGCCGATTGAATTTGTTTCCGTAGCTTTTATAAATTTTTTTCGCTTCGAGAATGTACATCTTTCTCCCTCCTTGCAATTCCATCGTACCGGCTTTTATTCCCTTTTTCCTTCGATTCGGCGAACAAAAAGGAAAAGCATGTGACATTTTTGTCACATGCCTGCAAGGCGGACGAATTCGTTTTTTTTCGGGAAGGTCAAGATGAACGTCGTCCCTTCCCCGGGCTTTGATTTCACGTCGATCCGGATATGCAGAAAATCCGCCGCTTTTTTGGCCAGATACAGCCCCATTCCCGTCGCGCCGCTGTTTTGGTGGTCCTTTGCCGACGTGAAGCCCTTGTCGAAGATCCGGGGCAGGTCCCTCGGATCGATGCCGCGGCCGAAATCGGTGATTTCCAACCGGACATGTTCCCCTTTTTTATCGCTTTTGATGAGGATATCCGCGGATTCGCTGTATTTCACGGCGTTCGTCAAGATCTGCCGGAGGATGAAGGAAAGCCATTTCCCGTCGGTCAACACGTCTTCCGCTTCCAGGCTGACGTCGAAACCGATCCCTTTGCTGATGCACCAGGACCGCAGGGCTTTAATTTCCTGGAAAATGACCGGCTCCAGCGCCACCTGTTCGATGAACACGTCGTTTTCCATGGTGGCAATCCGCTTTTGATGGAGCTGTTTGTCCAGCAAAAGATGGATGCGCAGCCATTCGTAGGTCAGCTGATCCCGAAGCGTCTCGTCCGCCACCCGGTCGATCATCAGATGCATCGCGGAAAGGGGGGTTTTCATCTCGTGGATCCATGACAGCAGCTCGTCTTTTTCCTGTTCCAGGGAAAGCCGGTTTTTTGCGAGTTTCCGTCTATAATCGTCCAAAAGGCTTTGCATTTTCTCCGACACGATTTTTTCAAAGGGGCTTTCCCCTTCGGGGACGGACGCGTAATCCAGATCGCCTTCCCGTTCCTCCAGATTCCGGTAAAATTCCGTTTCCTTCCGGTAACGGAAGGCGAGAAAAAGGAGAAATAAGATGGAAGACAAAAACACCATATAGAGGATGGAATCGAAGGGAACCGCGGCATCCAGATAGGCGATGAAGAGAAAAAACGACTCGACAAAGAGAAAAAACAGGATCCAGCTCGCCCGTTCGAGGAAAAACTTCCTAATCATGGGCTTCCGCCTCTTCCGTCGCCATGTAGCCCTGTCCCACCTTCGTTTCGATATAGGCCCCCAGCCCCAGTTCATCCAGCCGCTTCCTCAAGCGGTTCACATTCACCGTCAGCGTGTTGTCGCTGACGAACCGTTCGTCGTTCCACAGGCTTTTGATCAGTTCCGTGCGGCTGACGATTTGGTTTTTTCTTTCCAGCAGGTGTTTCAGGATCAGCATCTCGTTTTTCGTCAGCTCGACCGTCCCTTTTTGGTTGGTGACGGTGTTTTTCGCAAAATCGACGGCCGCTCCCCGCCATGTTCTCAGCCCGCCCGGTTCCGCGCTGTAATTGTATGCCCGCCGGAGGATGGCCTGGATTTTGGCGATGAGCACGTCAAAATGGAACGGCTTTTGGATGTAATCGTCCGCCCCGAGCTGCATCGACATGACCATTTCCGCCGGGTGGTCCCGGGAGGATAAAAAGAGGATCGGCACGTTGGAGTGGGAGCGGATCATCCGGCACCAATAGAAGCCGTCGAATTTCGGCAGCTGGATATCGATGATCACGAGGTCCGGTTTGATTTCGGAAAACTCCTCCATGACGCGGCCGAAATCCCGGATCCCCCGGACATCGTACGACCATTGGGACAACCGTTCCTTGATTTCCTGAAACAATGTGGCGTCATCTTCGATGAGCAGAATTTTGAACACGGAGGATCACCACGGCTTTTCCGTTGTTACCGTTAATTATAATACAAATCTGGGCGTTTCAGTTGGAAATATTTGCGGCGGGGTGCGGCCTTTCCGCCGGTTTTTTTGGCAGCCGGCAGCCTTTCAATGCCGTCCCGGCGGCAGGGGATATGTTTCTCGTAAAATCCTTCCCGGGAATCGGCCCATTCTTTCGGACGGTGATCCGGCGTTTCCAATGTTTCTCCGATTTCCTCGGGAGCCCGATGATTTTGCCGGGATTTTGTTCCCGAAGGAAATGCCGGATTTGGAAAAGTTGCGATCCGGAATTAAAATAAGAAAAGACACCCGATCACGGAGGAAAATCTGCATTGATGAAAGGAGCGTTTGTTGATGGATAAAAAGCCGGAGAAGGATCCCCGATTTGCCGTCGCCGAAAGGGAAGCGGTCATCGGCTGCGTTTTGGCCGTCATCAATTTTGCCTGGTGGTACGGATTCGCCTATGGCCTTGGTTCGGAAAAACCGGAAGATTATACGTATATCCTCGGGTTCCCGGCCTGGTTTTTCTTCAGCTCTATCCTCGGCTTTCTCGTGATGCTTGTTTTCGTCTTCATTACGGTGAAGTTTTTGTTAAAGGACGTGCCGCTGGATGACCGGGATGATGAAAACGGGGGGGCAAAATCCGCATGAAATGGAATGTGATCATTCCCCTGCTCTTGTTTATGGCCGTCGTCTTTTGCGCCGGCGTCTGGTCGAATCGGAAAACGGATGAATCGAAAGGGTTCATCAGCAGCTATTTTATCGGCAACCGGGATTTTGGCGGTTTGCTCCTGGCGATGACGATGGTCGCGACATACGGCAGCGCCTCCAGTTTTTTGGGCGGTCCCGGGGCGGCTTATTCGATCGGGCTGGGTTGGGTTTTGCTGGCCATGATCCAAGTGGTAACCGGATATTTTGTCCTTTTGGTATTGGGAAAAAAGTTCGCCATCGTTGCCCGGAGATATCATGCCGTCACGCTGGTCGATTTTTTGAAGGAAAGGTACCGGAGCAAAACGGTCGTTTTCTTGGCGGCTTTCAGCATCATCGTCTTCCTCTTTTCTTCCATGGCCGCCCAATGGATCGGCGGGGCCTATCTGATCCAGTCGCTTACCGGGTTATCTTATCTGGCATCCTTGTTTATTTTTACGTTATCGGTTTTGGTCTATGTGGTTGTCGGGGGATATCGCGCCGTCGTCATTACCGACGCGATTCAGGGGTTCGTCATGGTGGGCGGGACCTTGACCCTGCTGATCGCGGTGATCGTCGCCGGGGGCGGCCTGCCGAATCTTTTTGAGGAACTGGTTTCCATCAATCCGAATTTGGTTACTCCCTTCGGCCAGGACGGCCAATTGACGCCTTTATATGTCTCCTCCTATTGGATTCTTGTCGGCGTCGGGGTCGTCGGCCTGCCGCAAATCGCGGTGAGGGCGATGGCCTACCGGGACGCCAAGGCGATGCACAGGGCGATCCTGATCGGGACTGCCGTGGTGGGGTTCATCATGCTGGGCATGCATTTGATCGGCGTTTTTGCAAGGCCTATCATGCCGGGGATCGAAGTGGCGGATCAAGTGATTCCGCTGGTGGCCCTCGAGATCCTTCCCCCCTGGGTTGCGGGGGTGGCGTTGTCCGCCCCGCTGGCGGCGATCATGTCCACCGTCGATTCATTGCTGATTTTGGTCAGTTCAACCGTGGTTAAAGATGTGTATATCAATTATGTGAATCCCGATGCCAGCTCGGATTTTATTAAAAAATTCAGCATGGCCGTGACCGGGGTCATCGGTGCCGTCACCTTCCTCATTGCGGTCAGTCCGCCGGATCTGATCATCTTTTTGAACCTGTTTGCCTTCGGCGGGCTTGAAGCGGCCTTTATCTGGCCCATCGTGTTGGGGCTCTATTGGAAATATGCCAATAAGACCGGCGCCATCGCCGCGATGATTGCCGGCATGGGCTCCTATATCGCCATCCATTTTTATAATCAAAGCCATCCGGCGCTGTTCGGCGTCCATACCGTGACCGTTCCCGTGTTCCTGTCGCTGGCGGCCTTCATCCTGTTCAGCCTGTTGACGAAGGGGGAGGCCTATCAATTCCCGGAAAAAAATATCCATAAGGTTTGAAGGGAAAGGGATGGCATCGGACCGTGCGGAATCGCCGCATGCCGGCTTCGGCGGGCTTGAAACGCCCTTCCGCTGAAGGGACGGGCGGCTCCTTCAAACGATGCGGAATACCTAGCGCCGGTGATCGGCATGCCCCGGCAAGATCCGGAACAGGAATCCCGGCCGGCAAACGGGATTCATTTTGGGAAAAGGAAAAAACCGCAAGGCGGACCTTGCGGTTTCCGTTGATCCGGGATTAATTTTTGCCGGCGGGATCGTAACCGACGACCGTCCAAATCCCCGTCGGGTCCTGCCTGACGAGGCGCTTCAAATAGACCTTTTCGATCGGGCTTTTGTCGCTTAGGACGCTGACGACCGCCAATTTTCCGTCATTATGGATCATTTTGAAATCTTCGATCCCGATAGGCCCGTCTCCGCTGATGCCTTCCGGGGAAATTTCCAGGTTGACAAACACTTGGGCGGTATAAACCGGATCCAGTTTCCACGGCATGCTCCCGGCGTCGACGCCCTTTTGGGTATTTTCTTCGATTTTCAAGTCGTATGGGACTTTCACCTGCGGTTCCCACGTTTTCCCTTCCGCGGCGGGCATGAAAAATTTCCAGCCGGTGACCGCCTCCGTCAAAGTGCCCAAATCTTCCAAAGAAACGTTGCCGATGACGGCGTACTCAAATCCGTCCTTTTGCCAGCGGATGGAGCGGAGATCCGTGTTGCCTGCGTAGACATTTCCGCCGCTTAGGATGCCTTCCGCTTCATAGAGGGGAGACTGGATCTCGGCGACGATGCCGTCAACTTCTCCCAGCATGGCCGATGGGGAGGGAGTGAATTTTCTTTCGACCTTCCCCTGGATGAAGGCGGCTTTTTTTCCATCCTTGGCGTAGTAAATCTTCAACAGTTTCCGTTCCGGGACGACGGCGATTCCTTCCTGCATGAATCCTTCCGGGAGGGCACCGGGCAGCGGCGGAGCGAACCCGGCGACGGATGCCGCTTCTTTCCAATCGTTGACGGCCAGTTCCGCATCCTTTTCAACCGCTTCATAGGCCGCCGGGGCTTGATAGGCGAGCAGATCTTCAGGAATGGCGTCATAAAAATCCAGTTCGGCGTAAGTAACCGTATAGCGGACGGCGTTTTGCGCCGCCGTTTCTTTTTGCACGGGGAGCTTCGTTTTTTTGTCGACCCATATTTTGTACGGAAGTCCGGACCGGGGCGTCACTTCCAAAACCTCCGCCGTTCTGCCGTGGATCTTCGCTTCGCCGGCCCGGCGGACGTCCAAAGCGTTTTCCGCCTCGTCGATTTCCTTGCCGATTTCAAAGATGAAACGGTAACTGTCGGGAAAAGCGGAAAACAGGTAGATCCGTTTTTGATCCGGGCGGATTTGCCATTTCCTTTTGCCGTTGTTGACGGTGATGATATTCGCATTGGCGCCTTCCAAGCCTTTCACGTAATAGCGCCCCTTTTTGTCCGCCCATACTTCCAGTTTTGCCTGGGTCACCGTTTCGCCGGCGGAGTTGGAGGATTTGATTTCCAGGATTCCCCGGTAGGCCTTTATGTCCTGATAGGCTTCGGCCATGGCGCTGACCATGTTTTTTTCCTTGAACGGAAACAAGATCCCGGCCGTCAGGAAGAGGAGGGTGGCCGCCGCGGCCAGTACGGCCATTCGCATCCGGCTTTTCATGTTTTTCCGGCTTTTCGGCGCCAGCTTTTCCGTGACGTATCCGATCAGTCTCCTTTCGAAGCCCGCTTCGGGCATGGCCGGTTCTTTCAAGGTGCGGACAAGCTTTACCGCGGAGAAAAGATCCTTCAATTCTTCCGATTCCGTCGTATATTCATTTTCCGCAGGTTTCCGTTCCTCATTTAGGCGATCGATAAAATCGGATAATCTTTCTTCGCTGCTAACCATCGGCTTCCCCCCAGCTTTCCATTTTCGGCTTAAGGATTTCGGCCAGTTTTTGCAAGGCGCGGTGTTGGATCACACGGATGTTTCCCTCCTGCTTGTTTAAGATTTCGGCGGTTTCGGCAACGGAATACCCTTTCAGGATCCTCAATTCGACAACCATCCGCTCTTCCTTTTTCAGTTGGTCAAGGGCCTGTTCGATCACGAGCCGCTGGGCGCTTCGCTCCGAGGAGTCGGCCACCGCCGCCTCCGACGGGTTGATCGCGTCGATGCCGATGTTTTTCCCTCGGAGCTTTTGTTTCCGCCATTGATCGCGCATCAAATTCAGCGCCACCGTTTTTAAAAAGGGAATCTGTTTTTCCGGGCGGACATTTTTTGTTTGCATAAAACGGATGGCCTTCACGTAGGTTTCCTGGGTCAGTTCTTCCGCTTCTTCACGGTTTTGGACTCTATAGTAAATAAACCGGTAGATCGTTTTCCAAGTCGATTGACAAATGCTTTCGATGAAACCGGGATCGACATCATCCGGGTTTTGCGAATTTTTAAATCCCACCAAGGGTGCGCACCTTCTTTCCGGGACGGCTGTTCAATATATATCAACGTTTGACGGTTCCCGCCGTTACAAAAGAATTTCTTTTATTTTTGCCCAAAGGCAAAGGAAGCTTATCCCTTTCTCCCGGCCCTTAGAAAAAACAGGGGGAGGCATCGAGTAAGCTAAGCGGAGCGGACGCCCTGGTCTCCCTGCGGCTCCTTGAAGGGGAAGATCCAAAAAGGAATGCCGATCCGTCCGGTCCGTTCAAAGGCGAGAAGTTCCGTCACCGGGGGAGATGCAAAAGCGGAAAGCGGGGATCCGGCCCGGAGGCCTCAACCGTGACGGCCGGCCGGGAAGATCCGGAGAATGGATGAATTCCCGTGCCGTCAAAGGCGGTTTCAAAAATGGACGAGGACGCACCCCTCTTTTTTCGGAAAAGGTGAGGCAGGCTTTTTGGGAGGATCACCCGCACCGGTTTCGTCGGAGGAGGAAAACAGAAAGCAGCCGGGGCCGAAGGGGAGAATCCGAAGTCGAAAGGAAGGAGAAAATGGAGGATATCCGGCGGGAAGGCAAATGGACGTTGAGGAGAAAAAAGTCTTAAAAGGGCGGCCGGATGTCCGCTCCGGGGGGAAGCCATGTGCGAAACGTCCTCCTCAAGGGAAAGGATGAAGCCCGGGGGGATGGAAAAAGAGGATTCTCCGGATGGCCTTGAATCACATCCTTCTGAAAATGAATTTGGCGGGGAATCCTGCGCCCGTCCCTCAACGGGCCGGGGGAGGCTGATCCCCTTGTTTGACGGCGGGAGGGAAGGGGGAGCCGCCCTTCCCGCCGGTGAAGGGATTTTATCCCCTCAATTCCTGTTCGATGGCCCGTCCTGCTTGCCTGCCCGTAAACAGGCAGCCGCCCAGGAAGGTGCCTTCGAGCGACCGGTAGCCGTGCATCCCGCCTCCACCGAAGCCGGCGGCCTCTCCTGCGGCATACAAGCCTTTCACCGGGCGCCCGTCTTTCCCCAACACCCTCCCGGACAGATCCGTCTGCAGGCCGCCGAGGGTCTTGCGGGTCAGGATATGCAGACGGACGGCGATGAGCGGCCCGTTTTTCGGATCGAGGATTTTATGGGGCTTGGCCACCCTTGCCAGCCTGTCGCCCATATAGTGGCGGGCGTTGCGGAGAGCGGCGATCTGCAGATCTTTCGTGAACTTGTTGTCCATTTCCCGGTCCCGGGCCAAAATCTGCCGCTTGATCTCCCGGTAATCGAGCAGGCCCGTTCCGGTCAGGCGGTTCATGCCGTCGACGAGTTTTTCCAGGGAATCGGCAACGATGAAATCTTCCCCCTTTTCCATGAAGGCCTTCACCGGCGGGGTCGGTCCGGGGAGGACGCGCCGCAAGGCCTTGCGGATGCTTTTTTCCGTCAGATCCGGGTTCTGTTCCGAACCGGATAAGGCAAACTCCTTTTCGATGATCTTTTCCGTCAGGATAAACCAGGAATAATCGAATCCGGTCGCCAGTATCGCTTTCAGCGTCCCCAACGTGTCGAATCCGGGCAGGCAAGGAACGGGAAGCCTGTTGCCCGCCGCGTCCAGCCAAAGGGAGGAAGGACCGGGCAAAATCCGGATTCCGTGATGGGGCCAGACCGGGTTCCAATTCCGGATCCCCTCCGTATAATGCCACATCCGGTCTTTGTTGACGATCCGGGCGCCGGCCCTTTCGGCGATGGAGAGCATGCGCCCGTCCACATGTTTGGGAACGCCGGAAAGGAAGGATTCCGGCGGGTTACCGAGCCATGCCGGCCAATTTTTCCGGACCAGGTCAAAATTTCCTCCGATTCCGCCGCTGGCGAGAAGGACGATATCGGAAAAGAATTCGAATTCGCCGATTGCCGTCCGGGATGTCGCCTCGCCCCGGGGCCGGCCGTCGGGCTCGAGAACGGAACCCTTTACCCCAGCGGCCGCACCGTTTCGCATGATGATTTCATCGACCCGGTGGCGAGGCCGGTAATCGACGAACCCCGCTTTTACGGCCTCCCGGACCCGGTCGGCGAAGGGCTTCACGAGTCCCGGGCCCGTGCCCCAAGTGATATGGAAGCGGGGCACGGAATTCCCGTGGCCGTCGGCGAGATGGCCTCCCCGTTCCGCCCAGCCGACGATCGGGAAGAAACGGACGCCGAGGGAGCGGAGCCACGCCCTTTTTTCCCCCGCGGCGAAATCCACATAGGCTTCCGCCCATTTGATCGCCCAATAATCCTCATCTCCGGTCCGGTCGAATCCGGCGCTGCCGAGCCAATCCTGCCAGGCCAGGTCCCGGGAATCTTTAATGCCCAGCCGCCGCTGCTCCGGAGAATCGACGAGGAAAAGCCCGCCGAAAGACCACCAGGCCTGTCCGCCGAAGTTCGTCTCCGGCTCCTGATCGAGCAAAAGCACCCTCCTTTTCCCGTTCAATAGTTCGGTCACGGCGACGAGGCCGGCCAGCCCCGCGCCGACGACGATCGCATCGTATTTCATCATCCCATCCCCCTTCGTTCGCTTCCGATTTTTCCGCGCAAACTGTCCGATTTACCCCCTATTATAAAAAAGAAAATGGAAATCGGGGAGCGAATGTTCAGAAAAAACCGGCATCGTCCCCCTTTATCCGTGTCCCGGTGCGGCGGCTGGGGGCCCGCACCTGCCGGGAATTCCGAATTTATTATATTGATATATTATTTATCGCAAATAAAGTTTCGCAAGTTTCCATTATTCCAAATATTTTTATGTTGTTTATTATTGGAATTACTGAGATTCTTTAAATAATCTTTGAAAATAATTTCCATTACCAAAAAACTTTTTGACAATAATATTGAAAAAGCTTTATGATAAATGGTATATGGAAGGAGGAAAGAGTATTGCAGAGGTATACTAGAAAGCAAATTGTAGAAAGCGTGCCTCAAACCGGATTTTTCGGCCACCCGAAAGGTTTGTTCACCCTGTTTTTCACCGAGTTCTGGGAAAGATTCTCCTATTACGGCATGCGGGCCATTCTCGTATATTACATGTATTACGAAGTTTCCAAAGGCGGGCTCGGCCTCGATGAAAACGTGGCGTTGGCCATCATGTCCATATACGGTTCTTTGGTTTATATGTCGGGAATTTTGGGCGGCTGGATCGCCGACCGGGTCACCGGAACATCCAATGCCGTATTTTACGGCGGCATCTTGATCATGTTCGGCCATATTGCCCTGGCTGTTCCCGGCGATGTTGCCTTTTTCTTCTTGTCGATGGTCTTGATCGTCATCGGGACCGGACTGCTGAAGCCGAACGTTTCAAGTGTCGTCGGAGAAATGTACGACGAAAAGGATGCCCGGCGCGATGCGGGATTCAGCATCTTTTACATGGGCATCAATATGGGGGCCTTTTTATCGCCGTTGGTCGTGTCCTTTTTCAGCGACCGTTACGACTTCCATGCCGGTTTTGGGGTAGCGGCTGTCGGAATGTTTATCGGACTGATCATGTTTGTATTGACGAGAAAGAAAAATCTTGGTCTGGCGGGAACCCAGGTCCACAATCCGCTGAGTGCGGAAGAGAAAAAGAATTTTTTGAAAATATTCATAGTTTCGGCTATTATTTTAGCGATTATCCTGCCCTTGTCCATTTCCCGGAACTGGTTGACGATCGAACGTTTTGTCGCCCTTGTCGGGCTGCTTGGCATCCTTATTCCGATCGCCTATTTCGTGGTGATGTACCGCAGCCCGAAGACAAAACCGGTGGAACGTTCCCGGCTGCTGGCCTATGTTCCGCTGTTTATTGCCTCCGTTATGTTTTGGGCGATCCAGGAACAGGGATCGACGGTATTGGCCAATTTCGCCGACCAGCGGACCCAATTGGATTTTTGGGGCATCCGGATCAATCCGGCCTGGTTCCAATCGTTGAATCCTTTGTTCATCATTACGCTGGCCCCCGTATTTGCCTGGTTATGGGTGAAGATGGGTGAACGCCAGCCTTCCATTCCGAAAAAATTTGCCCTCGCCCTGGTATTTGCCGGCTTGTCCTTCCTGGTCATCATCGTGCCGGGCTACATGGCGGGAGAAGGCGCGCTGGTGAATCCGATGTGGCTCGTCTTGAGCTATCTGATTGTCGTATTCGGGGAACTTTGCCTGTCCCCGGTGGGGCTGTCCGCGACGACGAAACTGGCTCCCGAGGCGTTTCAGGCGCAAACGATGAGCCTCTGGTTTTTGTCGAACGCGGCTGCGCAGGCGATCAACGCCCAATTGGCGAAATTTTACACGGAGGCGTCGGAAATGGTTTATTTCGGGACGATCGGCCTGGTTTCCATCGTCCTCGGGATTCTGATGTTCCTCATTTCCCCCGCCATTCAGGAAAAAATGCAAGGAATAAAATAATGTCCTGGATTCCGCTGCCTGAACAAGCGACTGGTTTGTTCAGGCAGCTTTTTCTTGGACGGATTCCGGCGCCTTTTTGGCCGGGGGCATTTTTCCGGACGGCAATATGTGACGCCGCTGTCCATCAGGCATCCCGTTTTTTGGTTGCGGGCACCTGACGTCCGCAGCGAAGGGGAACGTCAAGCCCCGGCGCTTCGATTGCCGCCGGGAAGGAGGGCGGCCCGGTTTTGCCGCCAAAGGTTTGGGATAAAAAGTTTCGGCTGACGTTCATCCGCTCCGTTTGAACCGGAAAGAAACCCGGAGATGAGGGAAGGCGGCGCGGGCCGGATTCTTGCCCCCTCCGTCGCTTAAGAAGTCCCCGCGGATCCCGTCCCTTCCCATGGGGGCAAGGTCTTCCGCAGCGGCTTATCCTTCCGGTAGCCGAGGGCGTATTCCGCCTGCAGGAGGGTATGGATTTCCCTCGTCCCTTCGTAAATGACCGGCGCCTTCGAATTGCGCAAGTACCGTTCCACCGGGTATTCGTTGGCGTAGCCGTAGGCGCCGTGGATCTGCACCGCGTCATCGGCGGCCTTGTTGGCAAAATCGCAGGCGATCCATTTGGCGAGGGAGACTTCCCTCGTCGTCCGCCTCCCCAAATTTTTCAGATAGCCCGCCCTATAGACGAGCAGACGGCTGATTTGCAGGCCCGCCTCCATATGGGCGATCATTTGCTGGACCAGTTGGTGGCGGCCGATTTCCTTGCCGAAGGTCTTCCGTTCCCGGCAATATTTGACGCAGGCTTCCAGGCAGGCTTGAATGAGCCCGGCCGCGCCGGCGGCCACGGTGAAACGGCCATTGTCCAGGGCGGACATGGCGATTTTGAACCCTTCCCCCTCTTCGCCGAGCAAATTTTCCGCCGGGACTTTCACGTTGTCGAAAAATAATTCGCCCGTATTGCCGGACCGTATCCCCAATTTTCCTTTGATCGCCCGGGAGGAAAATCCCGGAAAGGTCCTTTCCACGATGAAAGCGGAGATGCCGCGATGTTTTTTCCCTTTATCCGTATAGGCGAAAACGATGAAGTGGTCGGCGATGTCGCACAGGGAAATCCAGGTTTTTTGCCCGTTTAAGACGTAATGGTCCCCTTTGCGGACGGCCGTCGTTTGAATGGCGGCTACATCGGAACCCGCGTTCGGTTCCGTCAGGGCATAGGCCCCGATCTTCTCTCCTCTGGCTTGGGGAACCAAATATTTTTGTTTTTGCTCTTCCGTTCCCCATTGGAGGAGCGTCAAGCTGTTCAGGCCGGTATGGACGGAAACGGCGGTGCGGATGGCCGTATCGCCCCGTTCCAATTCCTCGCAGACGATGGCCAGGGAATTGTAATCCATTCCCATCCCCCCGTATTTTTCCGGGATGCAGACGCCCATCAGATTCAATTCGGCCAGGCGCTTCAGGACGTTCCGGTCAAACTGCCCCCTTTCATCCCATTCCTTGATGTAAGGGATGATTTCCCTGTCGACGAATTTCCGCACCGTTTCCCTCAACATTTCCTGTTCCGGCGTGAAATCAAAATTCATCACGGATTTTCCCTCCCCCGATTTTTCCGGAGGCCTGAAACGAAGGGCGCTAAAGTTTGCGAAAGGGGAAGCCCGTGTTCCGCCTCCGGATCCGTCATGTTTTTATCTATAATTCGTGAAACCGCTTTCCGTTTCCTTTTTTTGCTTCGGATTTTGCCGGCCGGGATGCCTTATGGAAAAGGAAACGGCCCCGGCGTTGAAGGCGGGCATTCAACAAAGACGGGCATTGGCCTTCGGGAAAACGCGGCAGGCGCGCCGGGGATTTCGAACTTGACGATCCTTTCATGAAAATTTTATGATGATGAAAAACGAAATAATAATCAGATCATTCCTAAACATGGACGGATGCCGCGAACCGGGGCGCCGGGGCAGCGGATAGCGGAAAAGAAAGCGGCCGATGGGGATCCGGCAGCCGGGATTTCCCTTATGGGAACTGCAGGAAAAGGCCGGGGGATTTTTGCAGGCGGCGGCATATGCCTCGGCGGTTTCGCTTTCCTTCCTGGAGAAGCCGTTTGGCCGGTATCCGGGGTTCCGGTTCCTTCCGTTCATGAGGGATGTTGACCGAGCGGATTTGGTTGCGGCCCAAAATGAACCCAATGAACTTCGGTGGCCGGCCTTTCCGGACCGCCGGCGGCGGAAAAATGGGCGGCCAACCGGACGACGATCATCGGGGGATCGCCGTCCGCCGATTTCATAGGAGGGGACGCGATTCTCGATTCGCCGTCGGTCATTTCATCGATGGCCGTCAATCGATTTTCTAGGATAGAGGTGGCCGTTTTTCCGAAAGCGCTTCACTCAACCCTGGCATTTTTCGGGATTCTCGCCGGCTGCGCCTTCCTTTTTGGGTGTCTTTATCTCCAACGGTTTCACCCGAGGACATTGAACTCAAAACAGGGAGGGAGTTCATTCCGGCACTGCCCGGGCGGCGGAGGACCAGGCGGATCAGCTGAAGCTGACGATTCGGTTGGACGATCGGTCTTCCAAGCCGTCATTTGACGAAATTATACGGTTTACGTTAATAACCCGCCAAGCTGCAGGTTCTTAACCGTGGATTACCCCAAGAATGCCGGCTTGCACTTGGGATCGGATTTGCGCACGGTCCGGGAGGCAACGAAAGAATTAATGGATCATGCCCATCTTCCGCAAATCGATGCGTGCCATCTTTCCGATGGGATGGGTTTTATGTATACCGGGCGGATATTTCCGTTCCCGATCGACTATTATGCGGTGAACCAGGAAGACGGGCGGCCAGGCAATTTTTCCGTGATTTTTCTTATTATGAAAAAAGATTTGGTAAAAATTTGAGCTGATCGAAGATGTATTTGGTGCGAAATCCCGCATAAACAAACCGCATTTTCCCGGCGGCGATTTGCAATTTTTTCCGTTTGAGCCCAGGCCCGCCCGGACAAAAAACAGCGAAGGTCCCGATCCGGAGGGATCGGGCGGCGGCGCCGAATCGCATTGACTTTTGCCTTCACTTATAATACAATCACTATAAATTAAAAAGGCGGATAAACTGCGGAGTCTGTCTTCAACGTCCGGATGCGCGGACGGCCGGGAACTGGGCAGCGGCCAGTTTAATCATGGGGGAATGATTACACTGGCCTTTTTATTATTCTTTGTGAAGGAAGGGAGCGGGCTTTTTCCGGATCGGCAAATACCGGGGCTCCCCGTTCGGGTGCGGCCTCCGCTTTTCCGGCCCGCCGGGTCGGGGGAGCCAAAAAGAATTCCTTTTGGGGATGGACCCCATTGGAAATGGAATTTTCCGGGCCCGATGAATAAATTGGAAAAGGGAGCGGAATTTGCGACCTTCCGGTTGTTCATGCCAAAACTACTTACGGATGAGAGGGATTGCAGTGGAATTTACGGCAGACGTGATTAAAACATTGCCCCCGTATCTGTTTTCGATCTTTGAAAAAAGAAAAGAAGAATTGAAGAAGAAGGGCGTGGATGTCATCGATTTCGGCATCGGTTCACCCGACCTTCCCCCTCCTGCCTTTGTCATTGACCGGTTGAAAAGGGAATTGGACAATCCGGTGAACTACGCCTATTCCCCCTATATCGGGATCAAGGAGTTCCGGCAGGCGGTGGCCGACTTTTATAAAAGGGAATACGGGGTGGACTTGGATCCGGATACGGAAGTATTGACGCTGATCGGATCCAAGGAAGGGATCGTCCATCTGTTGCAGGCCGTTGTCAATCCGGGGGAAACGGTCCTCGTTCCCGATCCCGGGTTCCAGGCTTATTGGAAGGCCGTCCATCTCGTCAAAGGCGAAGGGTACAATTATCCTTTGAACGAAAAGAACGGCTATCAGCCGGAATTTGAAAACATCCCGGAGGATGTGTACAAAAGGACGAAATTCATGTTTTTGAACTACCCGAGCAATCCGACGGCGGCCACGACGACCTTGGACGTATTTGAAGAAGCGGTCCGCCTCGCCAAAAAATACCGGTTCATCGTGAGCAATGATTCCGCCTATTCCTTTATTACCTTCACCGATGAAGTCCAGCCGAGCATCCTGCAGGCGGAAGGGGCGAAGGAAGTCGCCGTGGAATTCGGTTCCCTTTCGAAGATTTATAACATGGCCGGCATGCGGATCGGGTACATCGTCGGCAACAAGGACATCATCAAGGCGCTCGCGACTTTGAAAAGCAACGTGGACACCTGCCAATTTATCCCGATCCAGCAGGCGGCGGCGACGGCGCTGAACAGCGACCGTCAATTTGTCGCCGAATTGAACCGGATTTACAAGGAACGCAGGGATGCGATGGTGGAAGGATTGAAGGCGATCGGCATCGACATCCGGCCGCCGGAAGCCACCTTTTATATATGGGCGCCCGTCAAGGCGGGATATACGACGGAACAGTTCACCGCAAAACTGATGGAAGAAGCGGGGATCATCGTCACGCCGGGAACCGCCTTCGGCCCTGCCGGGGAAGGTTATTTCCGCATCTCCTTGACGAAGCCGGTGGAAAAAATCCGGGAAGCCATCGAACGCCTGAAACGGCTCGATTGGCAGGATTAATCCGACTGGCGACGGAAAGGATGCGTCCGGCATCGTCCCTTGGGGCGGACCCGCCGCCGGGTAAAACCGGCTGGCGCTGGAAAAGCGGCTCGGCTCCCGGGGCTTCCCCGGGGACCGGGAGCGGGAGGATCTTCGCGAGGCAGGGATGATTTTCAGGCCCTTGGACGGCTCAAAGGAAGGTCCGGCCTTTCCGAACCGGCGAAAAAGGAAGGCCGGCCGCCCATTGGCAAGATGCGACGCCATCCCGCCCCGGGCGCCGGATGTTGCCGGGGCGGAAAGGATCTTTGCTGCCGGAACCCGTTAAAATCCGGCGGAGAAAACGGCCTTGTTCCGGAAAAGCCCGCTCCTTGGTTTTCCTTCCCCCGAACCGGCGAACCGGCACGCGCAAAACCGCAGCGAACGCCGTTAACGAAGGGACCGTCAAGGAAGAACGACCAAAATTTACGGAAAATTTTAATAAGTCAATCCTCTTTATCACCCGCTTTTTCCGCGGCATTTTGCAAGACCGCCCGGTACGGGAGGAGAGGTTGTCCGGAAACGGGCAGGGACGGCGTCTTTCCCGAAACGGGCCGCGGACTTTCCGGACGGAGCACCACGGGTTCGCCTCCTTTCGCCTGTTCCGTCCGTATCCCTTCTGTTGTAAGCGATTACAAACGAGGCGTGGATCCCGCTTGGCGCATTTCAAAAAACTGCCCGGGTCATTTTTTTCCGTTTCCGTGAATCGAATAGCTTCAGGGGCATATAAAGATGAATGGAAACTTTTTCAAGAGAAAGGAGAATCGGCAATGAAGGCGCTGAATTATATTAACGGTGCGTGGTGCGAATCGAAAAGCGGCATGACGGCTCCGGTCATCAATCCCGCCGACGGGAAAACGATCGGCCACGTCACCCTGTCGACGGAGGAAGACGTGCGCCAGGCCGTCCGGGCGGCCAAAGCGGCGCAAAAAGAATGGGCCCTCGTGCCTGCTCCCCAGCGGGCGGAAGTCCTGTATAAAGTCGGCTTCCTGCTGAAGGAAAAAAAGGAACGGCTGGCGCGGATCCTGACGATGGAAATGGGGAAGGTGATCGAAGAAGCCCGCGGCGAAGTCCAGGAAGGCATCGACATGGCCTTTTACATGGCCGGGGAAGGGCGGCGCCTCTTCGGCGAAACCACCCCGTCGGAATTGAAGGACAAGTTCGCCATGAGCGTGCGGGTCCCCGTCGGCGTCGTCGGCATCATCACGCCGTGGAATTTTCCGATCGCCATCGCCACGTGGAAATCCTTCCCCGCCATTGTCGCCGGCAACGCGGTCGTGTGGAAGCCCGCGTCGGAAACCCCGCTGATGGCCCAGGAATTGGCGAAAATTTTTGAAGAGGCCGGCCTGCCGAAAGGGGTGTTCAACGTCGTAAACGGGACCGGGCCGACCGTCGGCAGCGCCCTCGTCGAACATCCCGACGTCCGGGCCATCTCCTTCACCGGCTCCAATGAGGTCGGCAGGGGCATCGCGGAAAAATGCGGCCGCCTCTTGAAAAAAGTCTCCCTTGAGATGGGCGGCAAAAATGCGGTCATCGTCATGGACGATGCCGATCTTTCCCTCGCCGTCGAGGGGATACTCTGGAGCGCCTTCGGCACGTCCGGACAAAGATGCACTTCCTGCAGCCGGGTCATCGTCCACGAGAAGGTGAAAGAAGAATTGGAAGAACGCTTGCTGGAGGCGATGAAAACGCTGAAGGTCGGCAACGGCTTGGATGAAACGGTCAAGGTGGGGCCGGTGATCAACGAAGCCGCTTTAAAGAAGATTCACGAATACGTGCAAATCGGCAAGGCGGAAGGGGCGAGGCTGTTGGCCGGCGGCGAGATCCTCGCGGAAGGGGAACTGGCCAAGGGCTTTTACTACGCGCCGACTTTGTTTACCGACGTGAAGCCGGACATGCGCATCGCCAAAGAGGAGATCTTCGGACCGGTCCTTTCCGTCATGCGCGCGGGGAGCCTGGAAGAAGCCATCGCGATCAATAATGCCGTCGATTACGGATTGTCGAGCGCCATCTTCACCCGAGACGTCAATCGGGCCTTCCGGGCGATGCGGGACTTGGATACGGGGATCGTCTATATCAATGCCGGAACGACGGGGGCGGAAATCCACCTCCCCTTCGGCGGCACGAAAGGCACCGGAAACGGGCACCGCGATTCCGGAACGGCCTCCCTGGATGTGTTCACCGAGTGGAGGAGCGTCTACGTCGATTTCAGCGGGAAATTGCAGCGGGCGCAGATTGATATCGATCCGGAAAGCGGCCGGGAGGAAAATCCCGAATCGGCGCAAGGGGATGCCGGCATTGGGAAGGAAGGGGGAAAGGCATGAACTATTTGGTGCTCGGTTCCGGTCTGATGGGGAAGGAAGCCGCCCGCGACCTCGTCAACAGCGGCGGGACAAACCGCGTCACCCTGGCGGATGTGGATGAAGGGAAGGCCCTTTCCGCGGCGGAACAAATCGGTTCGGAAAAACTTGAAGCGAGGCAAATCGACGCGGGGGATGAGAAGCGGCTGCAAAAACTGATGGAGGAGCATGATGTCGTCCTCAACGCGCTGTATTACGCCTTTAACGAAACCGTGGCGAAAGCGGCGATCCGCGCGGGCGTCCATTCCGTCGATTTGGGCGGCCATATCGGCCATATTACCGACCGGGTGTTGGATTTGGACGAAGAGGCGAAAAAGGCAGGAGTGACGATCATCCCGGATCTGGGGGTGGCCCCGGGCATGATCAATATTTTAACGGGGTACGGGGCAAGCAAATTGGACGAAGTCAAGTCGGTCAAACTGTACGTCGGGGGCATCCCGCTCCGGCCCGAACCGCCCCTCGGTTACAACCATGTGTTTTCATTGGAAGGCCTGTTCGACCATTATACCGACCCGTCGCTGATCATCCGCGGCGGGCAAAAGCGGGAGATCCCTTCCCTTTCCGAAATCGAAACGGTCTATTTCGAGAAATTCGGCCCCTTGGAAGCCTTCCACACTTCCGGCGGCACGTCGACCCTGTCCCGTTCCTTCCCGTCGCTGGACTGCCTGGAATATAAAACGGTCCGCTACCCCGGTCATGCGGAAAAATTCCGGCTGCTCGTGGATTTGAATTTGACGAGGAAGGATTATGAAGTGAAGGTGGGGGAGATGCGGGTGAGACCGCGGGACGTGCTCCTCGCCGTATTAAAACCGCTCCTCGATTTGAAGGATAAGGAGGATGTGGTCTTGCTGAAGGTCCTCGTCGGCGGCAGAAAAAACGGCCGGAACTTCCGGTATGAATACGAATCGGTAATCTATAAGGACGGGGAAAACAATGTGACCGCGATGGCGAGAACGACCGCCGGCACCCTGTCGGCGGTCGCCCAGATGATCGGCGGCGGGATCATCCGGAAACGGGGGGTTTATCCTCCCGAACAAATCGTGCCGGGGGACGTTTATCTGGAGGAAATGGCCAAAAGGGGCGTGATCATAAACGAACAGGAATATCCGATCGGGCCGGAAACCGAACCCGCCCTTGATCGTGCGTGATCGTAAAAGCAAAGGAATATCTTTCCGCATGGATGGACGTTCCCGCGAAAAAACCGTTCCCGCAAGAGACGCCGGGAGCGGTTTTCGCTTTTTTTTTTGGCGCGGCCATGCCCGCTGAAAAGATTTTTCCGTTCGCCGGCGCAAAGTTTCTTCACACCGGAACCCGTTCCTCCCGGAAGGCGGGGCCGCCCGCCTGATATTCGGGCCGCCGCCTTTTCCGCCCTGCGTTTCCCGGACGGACCGGTCCGTTTTTCCCCGGTTCCTGCCGGAAGAACCGGCAAAAGGGCGTCAGGATTTCCGGCCCCTTCCTTCTTTTTCGATCCTTTCCCGCTTTTTTTCTTCCCATTCTTCCGCCAGCATGCCGTAGACGACCAAATCGACGTAATGGTCGTAAAGCCATTCCGCCTGCCTTAAGCAGCCTTCCCGTTGGAACCCGAGCCTTTCCGGGATCGCCCGGCTTTTTTTGTTTCCCGTGGCTGCCCGGATTTCCACCCGGTTCAGTTTCAGTTCGCGAAAGGCGAAATCGGTCAGCGCCGCAACGGCCCTCGTCATGATCCCTTTGCCTTGGAAAGACTCGCCGAGCCAATAGCCGATGGAAGTGGTCCTGTTATACCAGTCGAAATAATTGTAACTGATGATTCCGGCGATCTCACCTTTGTACAGGATGCAGGCCGTTAAACTCTTTTTCCTTGAAAATTCTTCCTCCGCCGACCGGATAAAAGCAACCGTATCATCCAGCCTTCTGGTCGAATCCAGCCAAGGCAGCCATTCCCGCAGGTAATCCCGCGATTGATCGATCAAAGCGAAAATTGGTTTGGCATCCCGCTTTTCCGGGGAACGCAAGAGAATTTCCTCATCCACACGCAAACGAAACACGGCCTCTCCTCCGTTTCGCAAATCGCCTTGCCGTTTTCTCGGAATATTTTCATCCATTATAGCGAAATTCCAAGGGAATTCCAATATTCCTTTTTGCGGCGAAAAATCTTTCGGCGGATGGCCGGCCGGGGCAAGGTGATGGAAATCACACGATGATCTTCGCCGGAGGGATATAATAAGGGAGGCAAGGTTTTCTTGGGAGCCGCCGGGTTTCGGAAAATTTGCGACAGTTTCGCCTTTTTTCCCCCGCAAGGGGCAGGGAAGCCCGGATTTCCTGCCGGAAAGGCGGGCGCCGGATTGCCGGTCCTTGGGGCCGGGAAAAGAAAGAGGATTCAAAGGGCCGCGAAAACGAAAAACGCGCCGCTTCCGCGAATTTCTCCGATGGCCTGAACGAAGAAGGAATGAAAAGGCGGGAGGAACCGATAAGGATAAAAGGGGGAGCCCCTTCCTTTCGGTTTTCCCGCAGAGAAGGAAAGGAGGGGAAAGGAATGGATCCGATCTACCGTTTGCTCGTCTTTGTCCATGTGTTTTCCGCCATTTTAGGGATGGGGCCGGGGTTCTATTTGACCGCCTTGGCAAAATCGGCAAAAAACATGACGGAGCTGCGCCATGCGTTCGCCTTGAGGCATAAGTTGCACGTTTATGTGATGATCGGCGGCACCTTGCTCCTCGTTACGGGCCTTTCCATGGGATTTTTGAATCGAGGTTTGTTCCGCGCCGGCTGGTATTGGACGAGCTTAGCCCTTTATCTGATTGCCCTGGCGATGGGCCCCTTCGTCTTGAGCCCGAGGACAAAACCGATCAAACGCTTGCTGGCCTCTCACAAAGGGGAGGAAATTCCCGAGGAATACGAAAAATTGGCCAAATCCCTGTTTCGTGCGGAATACCTGGAAAATTTCATATTCCTTGTCATCATTGCCTTAATGATCGCAAAACCCTTTTAGCTCCCTTTCGCTGAAGCGGCGCTTCCGGACGGCGGGCAAGATCCGGGCGCCCGCCCGCCGGAGGGGGCCGGGCAGGATCCATATTTTTGAAAAAGTGAATAAAAATTCAAGTTTCATTCAATTTCCCATTTGCCAGTGAATAAAAAGTAGACTAATATAAAAGTAAATATCAAGATATGACATTTTATGCGGGTTTTTTACAAAAAACGTTTCTTTTCGACCCGGCAAGCGGAAAATTTGTTTTTCCGAATAAATGTCTGAATATTCTTTAATTTATTGGAACCTGCAGGCTTATTTCATGAAATTGAGGAGATGACCCGATGGACAAGCGTATGGATTTTCCCCAGATCTACGCGGATTTTTACGCCAAGTTTCCCATCGCCTACCTGGTCACGGACCGGGAAAGATGGATATATGCCAACGAACGGGCCGTTCAGCTGTTGAAGGAAGAAAGCATTGCCGATTTGATCGATAAACCCGTATATCAATGTTTGCCTGGCGCGTGCGAACTGTTTTCCGGGAATCCGGTCGATTTTCCTTTGGAATTCCGGGAGAAGTGGCTATCGAAAAACGGGGAATCGATTTATTTGAAATTTACAGGGATACCGTTGGTGGAAAATCCGAATTATATCCAATTCTTCGTGAATGAGATCAAGCGGATGGAGGAAGAGTTTTCCGATTTGCTGGAAGAAATGGCGGCTTGGCTTGCCCACGAGATCCTTAACCCCTTGACATCCGTCAAAGGCTTCTTGGAACTCATGCAGCGGCCCGATGGCGAAAACAGGGAGATGTACATAAACATCGCCAAAAAAGAAATCGAACAGATCGAACAGATCGTTTCCCAATTTATCCTGTTGAGAAGGCCCATTCAAAACAAGGCGCTGACCGATTTGAATCGACTGATGAATGAAACGGTTTCCCAGCTGTCGGGTCAAGGCTATTTCGAAAAGGTACATATTGCCGTTTCCGCCATCGGGCCAGTAGAATTTTACTGTGAAGGCTCATTGATCAAAGAAGTGTTCCGGAATTTGCTGATGAATGCCATCGAAGCCAAGGCGACCAAAATCTCCGTGCAAATTTCCGCGAAGGAAAAGGGGATCGACATAAAAATCGCCGACAACGGAAACGGAGGCGCCAAATCCGGGTGGAAAAAACCGGGGGGCTCCTTGAACGGCCGCAAAGGGAGAAAGGGCGGGTTCGAATCGCTCATCATCAACCGGATCATCACCGGCCACGACGGAAAAATTTTTTTTCACAAGGAAAAGGAAGCGGGCAGCAT
Organism: Caldibacillus debilis DSM 16016; assembly: GCF_000383875.1. Taxonomy (NCBI): domain Bacteria; kingdom Bacillati; phylum Bacillota; class Bacilli; order Caryophanales; family Bacillaceae; genus Caldibacillus; species Caldibacillus debilis. Next base: position 25,200 of record NZ_KB912883.1, read on the forward strand.
CGTCCATATCCAGCTTCCCCATACCTTTCCGCCGGAAAATCTCCCCGGGGAAAGGAAGGAATGATCCGGAGAAACCAATCGGCGGCCTTCTTCCGACGGAAATATTCGGAAGGAGGATTCCGGCGGCTCAGAGGAACAAACCCGGAAACCGGATAATGGGGCCGGATCCGGGACGGATGTTGGCCGGGAAATGGGGACGGAAACAGGGGCTCTTTCCGGAGTGCCCCGCGTGTCCGTTTTCCGGAAGGAACGAAAGGCATTCAAATAGGGGGAAGATCGGAGGCTGTCCGGCGAAAGGAAGGAATCGGCATGGGGCCTCTTTTTTTTCGTCCAATTTTGCACGGTTTTTCTGTGGGGGATTTGGACTTCTAATTTCCCCGGGGGAACGTTACCATGGAAATAGGAACCGGCTTCATCCGTCATTCCTCGCAAAAGGGGGGCGAAAGGCATTTGTATCTGGACAAACGCAGCAGCGCCGTTTTGTTGTTTCTTGCCAACCGTAATGATTACGTGTCCATCCGGGAACTGGAAAGAACCTTCCGGATCTCCAGGAGGACGATCTATTACGACTTGGGGAAAATCAACGCTTGGCTGCGGAAGAACGATTTGCAGCCCATTCAATACATCCGCTCCCACGGGTATTTTTTAACGGATGAGGCAAGGAAGGCTGTTCCGCAGAAACTGGCCCATTTAAAACAATGGGAATATGAATATACTCCGGACGAACGGATCGGCTGGCTGGCTTTTTATTTGTTCATTGAGGAACATCCGCTCTTTCTTGATGATCTGTCCAAGAAAACGAGGGTCAGCCGGAATACGACCATCGACGATTTGAAAAAGTTGAAAAAGGAACTGCAAACCTTTTCTTTGTCGCTCCGATTTCACCGGCAAAAAGGGTATTTCATCCACGGCGATGAGAACGAAAAACGGAAGGCGATCGTCTATTTCACTTCCAAAATCATCCCGCCCGGCCAGGAATGGCAGGCATTTATCGCCAATGTCCGGGATTTGTTCCAAAAAAACGCCCGTGCGAAAGACGGGTTTTTGAAAGAATTGGAGGAAATCATTTCCATCCTGAACGAATACGAGCGGGAAATCGGGATCCAGTTCGCCGATGAGGCCTTGCATCATTTGGCTCTGCGCCTTTGGCTCTTCGGGAAGCGGGTCGTCAAAGGCAACCAGGTGACGATGGATCCGGTGGAGAAGGAAATCATCCGCCAGACGAAGGAATTCCAGTTTGCCAAAAAAAATATTATCGGGAAAATCTCGTCCATATTTCCCGCTTCCTTTTCCGATGACGAAATCTGCTACGTGACCACCCATTTATTGAGCGCAAAAATCCAGCAAACCAACCGGGACGGGGACAATGCCGACATCCGGCCGTTGAAAGTGGTCGCCCGGAAGATGGTCACCGACTTCCAGTCCGCCGCCTGCGTCACCTTTTCCGACCGGAATGAGGTGGAAAAAAATCTCCTCATCCATTTGAAGCCGGCCTATTACCGGATCAAATACGGCATTAAGGCGGAGAATCCACTGGCGGAACAAATCAAAAGCGAATACAAGGAGATTTTTTTGATCACGAAAAAGGTGATCCATCATTTTGAAACGCTGGTCGGGAAAAAGGTGGAGGACGATGAGACGGCGCTGATTGCCCTCCATTTTGGCGGCTGGCTGCAAAAGGAAGGACTGAAACCGCCGAAACGGAAAAAAGCGCTCATCGTCTGCCCGAGCGGAATCGGCACCTCGACCATTTTAAAACATCAGCTGGAAGGGCTGTTTTCCACGGTCGATTTTGTCGAGACGCTGTCGGTCAGGGATTTTGAGAAAAGGAGCCTGGAGGACATCGATTTCACGATCTCGACGGTCCCGATCCGCCGGGAGGGGCACATCATCATTCCGGTTCATCCGATCCTGACGGACGTCGACAAGGAACGGCTTTTGAAAAAGGTGCATTCCCTGTCCGAAGACGCCGGGAAAATGACGAAATATTCGGCGGAGGCGATCGTGGAGATCGTCAAGCAGCACGCGGCCATTGAAGATGAAGAACGTTTGTTGGCCGCGATCAGGGAATATTTATATCGGCCGGAAGTATCCGCAGGCAAGGGGAAGAAGCCGGGGCTGATGGATCTGTTGCAGCTCCCCCTGATCCAGGTCCGTGAAACCTGTTCCGACTGGAAACAGGCGGTGGAAACGGCCTCCCTCCCCCTTTTGCAGAACGGCTACATCGATTCCGGCTATATCCGGGCGATGATCCGGTACATCGAGACGTACGGTCCCTACCCGATTATTTCACCGAAGGTCGCCCTGCCCCATGGAAAACCGGAGGACGGGGTGCAAAAAACGGGGATAAGCCTGCTTGTCCTGAAACGGCCCGTCTCCTTTTCTCGGGAAGAAAGGCACCGGGTGCAGCTGATCTTCGTCTTGGCGTCGGTGGATCAGGAAACCCATCTGTTTGCCCTATCCCAGCTGTCGGAGGTTTTATCCGATCCGCAAACGGTTGAAAAACTGACAGAAAGTAGCGCTCCCGAGGGGGTATGGGAGCTTCTGCGGGAGCGAATTCATGAGACATCACATGAGACATCAATGGAAAAGGGGATTTCGTATTCATGAAATTTTTAGAGGAAAACATCGTGTCCCTTCATGCGAAAGCTGCGACACCCGTTGAAGCCATCGTCCAGGCCGGAAGCCTCCTGCAAAAACAGGGCTATGTTTCCGGAGCCTACGTCGATGCGATGATCAACTCTTACCGCAAAAACGGGCCATATTTCGTCCTGGCACCGCAAATCGCGTTGCCCCACGCCCGCCCCGAAGACGGGGTCTATGAAGCGTCGGTATCGATGGTTCAATTGGCGGAGCCGGTTTCCTTCGGGAATTCCGCCAATGATCCGGTACGGCTCGTTTTTGCCTTGGGAGCATCCAACAGCGAGGAACATTTGGCTGTGCTGAAAAAATTGATGAATTTGCTGAGCGATCGGAAAAGGGTGGAATCTTTAATAGCTGCTAGCAGCTATAAAGATATAGAAACTTTGATCCGGAAAGGAGGGGAAGAGGGATGAAAATTCTTTGCGTCTGCGGTTTGGGCCAAGGCTCAAGCCTGATCCTGCGGATGAATGTGGAAAATGTTTTGCGGGGCATGGGTGTTCAGGCGGATGTGGAACATACCGATGTTTCCAGCGCATCCAGCACGAAAGCCGATTACATCGTAACCAACCGGGAATTGGCGGAAAGTTTGACCAACGCTTCCGCGAAAATCATTATCGTTAACAATTATTTTGACGTGGAAGAAATCAAAAAGGCCCTTAAAGAAAATTTATCGTAAGGGGAAAAGAAGATAGGGGGTTGAAAGGAAATGGAAGTCATTAAATGGATCGCCGACAACGTTTTCGGCACACCGGCAATCTTGTTGGGATTTATTGTTCTTTTAGGTCTTTTGCTGCAAAAGAAAACCTTGAGCCAAGTGATCAGCGGAACGTTCAAGGCGGTGATCGGCTTTCTGATCATCAGTGCAGGGGCCAATGTCATTGTCGGCTCCCTCGGCGTTTTCGAACCGCTGTGGAAGGAAGTATTCGGCTTGAAGGCGCAAAACTTGTCCGGGTTTCTCGGCCAGGACAAATTTAATGCGGAATTTGGAAGCGCTGTAACCTTGGCGATGACTTTGGGCTTTTTGATCAACGTGCTCCTCGCCCGGTTTACGAAATTGAAATACATTTATTTGACCGGCCACATGATGTTTTGGACGACGACGATCTTTGCGGGCATCATCGTTCATGAAGCCGGGGACGTTCCCTATTGGAAACTGGTCATCGTCCTGTCGCTGATCATGGGCCTGTACTGGACGATCCAGCCGGCCTTGACCCAGCCGTTCATGAGAAAAATCACGGGCAATGACAACATCGCCCTCGGCCACACTTCGGCTTCCGTATCTTTATTGGCGGCCATTTTGGGGAAATACTTGGGAAATAAAGAGAATGATTCGGAAAAGATCAAACTCCCCAAAGGTCTGGAATTCCTGCGGGATTCCAATGTCATCACCGCTCTGACGATGGGGGCCTTATTCGTCATCGGCGCAGCGATCGTTCTATTTAAAGACACGCCGGGTGCCCGGGAATTGGTCGCCAGCGCGGGGAATCAAAACTTCATCGTCTACGCCATCGTCCAATCCTTTACTTTTGCGGGCGGTATTGCCGTTGTCCTGATGGGCGTCCGCATGTTCATCGGAGAAATCGTGCCCGCATTCAACGGGATCGCCACGAAACTCGTTCCCGGGGCCAAGCCTGCCCTCGACTGCCCGATCGTCTATCCCTACGCTCCCAACGCGGTCATTCTGGGATTTGTCGGGGCGTTTGCCGGGGCGCTTCTTTGGCTCGTCGTTCTGGGAAACACCGTCGCCTACGTTTTCGTTCCGACGATGATCGTCCTCTTTTTCCACGGGGCGACCGCCGGCGTGTTCGGAAACGCAACGGGCGGCGTCCGCGGGGCGCTCATCGGCGGGTTTATTACCTCGACCGTCGTCGCCTGGGGCCAATTTATCATGGTCCGTTATCTGATTACCAGCACCATCCCGGATACGGCCATGTGGGCGGCGGATTCCGACATGTTTATCATCGGTCCGCTTATCAAACTGCTGGCGGGCGTGCTGTTCTAGAAAAAATGTTACGGTTGAAAGGTCAGGACGAATTTTCCTGGCCTCTTCCTATTCTTGGAATCCATCTTCGTAATGAAGCGAGCTGCATGGAAAACCGGTTCAAGAGGTGAACGCAATTGTCCTTCATTCGCACGCTGCACGGCGATATCGATCCGAAACAGCTGGGCTTTACCTATTCCCACGAGCATATCGTCTGCCGCCCGCCTTACTGGGCGGAAAAGGGGGAAGATGACCTCCTGTTGGATGATAAGGAAAAATCTTTGCAAGATGTGCTGGATTTTGCCAAACACGGAGGACGGTCGATCGTGGACGCCACCGCCGTCGATTACGGCAGGGACGTGGAGGCGGTGAGCGAAATCGCCAAAAAGGCCGGTGTTCACGTCATCGGAACGGCCGGATTCAACAAAAGCTTTTTATGGGAAGCGAAGCTGCCCGAGAAGCTGAAACCGGCCGTCGGGAATTACGGAACCTATTACGAATGGATCGACCGGGCCTCCATCCGTCAATTGGCCGAATTTGTCATCAAGGAAGTGGAGGAAGGTCTGGAGGGGACGCCGTATAAAGCCGGCCAGGTGAAGTTCGGCACCGGCTACAACCGGATTACCCCGCTGGAAGAAAAGACGATCCGGGCCGTGGCCAGGGCCCACCATGAAACGAAGGCCCCGATCCACTCCCATACGGAAGCGGGAACGATGGCCCTCGAACAAATCGAAATTTTAAAGAGCGAAGGGGTGGATCTGTCCTTCGTCAGCTTCGGCCATATGGACCGGAATCCCGATCCGTACTACCACGAACAAATCGCCAAAACCGGTGCGTTCCTGAGTTTCGACGGCATCGGCAAAATCAAATACGGCCCGGAAAGCATGCGGATCCGCTGCATTTTGGAACTCGTCAAAAAAGGCTATGAAAACCAGATCCTGATCAGCGGCGATACGGCGAGAAAATCCTATTACAAACATTACGATTACGGACTGGGTCTGGCGTACATCATTGCCAAATGGGTGCCCCGCTTCATCGATGAAGCGGACCGGGCCGGCTTCGACGGGGAGCGGTTAGTCCGGTTGTTTTTCGTGGAAAATCCCGCCCGCTGTTTCGCGTTTAAGAAATGAACCGGCCTTTTTGAGCGGCGGCGGAAAAATCGGATAAATGGCCGTCCCTTTCCGAACCATGACCCGGATCGGGGAAGGAGGGAAGACATGATGAACCGAAGATATGCCTATGAAAATTCCTTCGGGGTGAAAGAGAAGATCGAAGAGGTCAAGATCGCCATTCTCCCCATCGGGGCCGTCGAAGCCCACGGGCCCCATCTCCCCCTTGCCACGGACAATATTTTGGCGGAACGGCTTTCCGAACGGCTGGCGGAAAAGGTCGGCGCCTTCGTCCTGCCCACTTTGCCTTACGGGCAAGTCTGGAGTTTGCGGGATTTTCCGGGGAGCATCACCGTATCCAATGAATCGCTGATCCGTTTTCTCGTCGATATCGGGTCCAGCCTTTACAACCAGGGATTCCGCATATGGGCGATGGTCAACGCCCACCTCGGGAACCAGACGGCGTTGAAGGAAGCGGCCCGGATCCTTTACGACCGGCATCCCGATTTTAAAATCTTCTACTTTTTTTATCCGGGGATGAATACGGTGGCCAAAGGGATCCGGGAGACGGAAGCCGTCCATTCCACCTATTTCCACGCCTGCGAGCTGGAGACGTCGATCATGCTCTATCTGGCCGAAGAGTTTACCGATATGGAGAAGGCGATTCGCGATATTCCGCAAATTCCGGAGGAGGCGGATTACACCCCGACACCCTGGCAGGAATTTACGAAAACGGCCGTTTTGGGGGATGCGACGCTGGCGACAAAAGAAAAGGGGGAAGTGATCGTGGAAACCGCGCTGGAACGAATGGCCGATATATTGAGGAGAGCGAAAGATGAACTTGTTTGAGCTGGAAAGATTTGAAGAACGGCTGTTGGTGAACGTCCTGGCGGAAGACGAAAAGAACGCGGCGGCCGTGTTGGAAGCCGGGGATGGGTATGTCGTTCCCGGGATCGCCGCGGCCGATTTTCCGGAAATCGACGGGGCCGTCGGGCGGGTGCTTTCCTTGAAGAAGGCTGCTCCCGCCGTCAGCGTCGGCCTCGGGGGCGGCGGAAGCTTCCGCGAGTGGGAGCGGGTTTTGAAAATCGCCGAGCGGGCCCGCCCGGAACATATTAACCAGCCCTTTGAAAAAGCGCCCTTCGTTCAAGGCTATTTGGCGGCCGAAGGGATACATCCGGTCATCAACGCCCTCGTTTCCCCGGCGGGCGAAATCGGCAAAGTCCGCCTGGCGACAGGGATGGAAATGGAAGCGGAGCGGTTTTTGGATCTGGCGGCCGCCTTGGGGATCGTTTCCGTCAAAGTGATGCCGGTGAACGGGCTGGCTCATCTGGAGGAACTTGTCTTCATCGCAGAAGCGGCGGCAAAGCGGGGCATCAGGGGGATCGAGCCGGCGGGCGGAATTAAATCCGAACATTTGCCCGTTTTGTATCAGGCGCTGAAAAAGACGAAAATCGAATTGATCATGCCCCATATTTTCGGCGATGTTCTCGCCGGAAAAGGAAGGTCGGATCCGGCGAAGGTCGAAAACCTGTTCCGTCTGTTGAAAAGGAGGTAAGACGATGATCGATCAATATTATGCAAAGGTTCAGGAAAGGCTGGAACTCATTTTAAAAAATGAACGGGAAAAGATGGAAGAAGCGGCGGCGAAGGTGGCCGATTCGATCGAAAAAGGGGGAATCGTCCATCTGTTCGGCTGCGGCCATTCCCATATTTTAACCGAAGAAGTGTTTTACCGCGCCGGCGGGCTTGTTCCCGTGAACCCGGTGCTCCACGAGCCGCTCATGCTGCACGAGGGGGCCGTCCTGTCATCCCGGCTGGAAAGAAAAAATGACTACGCGAAAAATTTCATGAAGGACGTGGATATCCGGCCGGAGGACGTGTTCTTTGTCCTTTCCACCTCGGGAAGGAATCCGGTGCCCATCGACGCGGCTTACCTCGCAAAAGAAAAGGGCGCCTATGTGATTGCCGTGACTTCCAAAGCCTATTCCGACAGCCAGCCGTCGCGGCACGTGAGCGGAAAAAGGCTGTATGAAGCGGCCGATCTGGTGATCGACAACCATTCCGTCATCGGCGATGCGGTATTGACCCATGAAAAGGTGGCCGTGCCCTTCACTCCGACTTCGACCCTCACCGGCGTTTTTATCCTGAACGCCGTCTTTGCGGGGGCGATCGCCCGCATGGCCGAGGACGGGTTCGATGTCCCGGTCTTCTTGAGCGGGAACCTGGAAGGGGCGGACCAACACAACAACGCCCTCATCGAAAAGTACAAGGACAGGATTCCTTTATTGACGAAAGGTTTATAGAAAAGGCGGCCGCCCGGATGCCTGCCGCAAGGCCCGCGCGAAGGGGCCGCCGGGGAAAAACGGGTTCCCTTTCCTTTCCCTTCCTTTGGCGGAACGGACCATGTAAAATATTGTTAAAGTTCCTGCTTTCATGTAACATATAGTATTGACATGCAAATCAAGGAAGTGGAGTGGAAGACATGGAAAAGGTTTTGATTTTCGGCCATAAAAATCCGGATACGGACTCCATTTGTTCGGCGATTGCCTATGCGGCATTGAAAAGGGAGCTCGGCATGAACGCGGAAGCGGTCCGCCTCGGCGAGGTGAACGGGGAAACCCAGTATGCCCTCGACTATTTCCGCATGGACGCGCCCCGGCTTGTGAAGAGAGTAACCGACGAAACGAAAACGGTCATTTTGGTGGACCATAATGAACGCCAGCAAAGCGCGGACGACATCGCGGAAGCGAAGATTTTGGAAGTGATCGACCATCACCGGATCGCCAACTTTGAAACGGCCGATCCCCTTTATTACCGGGCGGAACCTGTCGGCTGCACGGCCACGATCCTGAAAAAATTGTACAAGGAACATAACATCCCGATCAAAAAGGAGATTGCCGGGCTTTTGGTGTCCGCCATCATCTCCGATTCCCTCCTGTTCAAATCTCCCACCTGCACGGAGGAGGATGTTCAAGCCGCCCGGGAATTGGCGGAAATCGCGGGGATCGATTTGGAAAGTTACGGCATGGCCATGCTGAAGGCCGGCGCCAACGTCGGCGGCAAGTCGGCCGAGGAACTCATTTCCTTGGATGCGAAGGAATTCCACATGGGCGGTTATCATGTGGAAATCGCCCAGGTGAATACGGTCGATCCGAATGAGGTGCTCGCCAAAAAGGCGGAGCTCGAAAAAGCGATCGAATCGGTCATCGAGCGGAAGGGGCTGGATTTGTTCCTCTTCGTCATCACCGACATTTTGAACAGCGATTCGATCGGCATCGCCCTCGGCAAGGAACAGAAGGCGGCCGGGGAAGCCTTCGCCGCCGAGGTGGAAAACAACACCCTCTTCATGAAAGGCGTCGTATCGAGGAAGAAGCAAGTCGTGCCGGTTTTGACGAATGCCTTTGAAAAAAGAAAGAAATCATAACGCCGAAAAGGGGTGATCCGAATGGAACGGATCACCCCTTTGTTTTCTCCGGGATGGCGCGGGCAGCGGCATCCCGTTCCCGCTTTTTCCCGGCCGGTTGTTGCCTTTGCCGCTCCTTGTCCGCCCGGTCTTTTGGTTTCAGGCATGGGTGAGGAGGATGGGGATGCCGGACGGATCACGGACGAGATGGCCGCCGGGAACCGGTTCGGCCTCGATCCCTTCGCCGGCCAAGGCGCGGAGGGCATGATGACATGAATCGGCATCCGGATATCGGATCGTGTAATGTTTCAGGCCGAAACTGTTTTCGGGAGGCTGCTTGGCGCCCTTCCCCATCCAAAGGTTAAAACCGATGTGATGATGATACCCTCCCGCGGAAACGAACTGTCCTTGAAACATGGCCTTCATTTGCGGCGAAAATTGGATTTCAAACCCTAAAATCCCGGCATAAAAATGTTCCGCCGCTTCCAGATCGGCGACATGCAGGTGGATATGGCCCATCTTCGTCCCTTCGGGCATCCCTGTCCACGGGGTGCCCTTTCCTGCCGACAAAACGCTTTTCACATCCAAGGGCAAAGTCGCCGACAGAATATAGCCTTCTTCATCCCGCTGCCACGTATCGCGGGGGCGGTCGGCATAGATTTCAATCCCGTTCCCGTCCGGATCCGACAAATAAATCGCCTCGCTGAAAAGATGGTCGGAGGCCCCGGTCAGCGGATATCCGGCGGCCAGCAGATGGGCCAGGGCGGCGCCCAAATGATTCCTCCCGGGCAAGAGGAGGGCGAAATGGTAAAGACCGGTCGTGCGCGGCGGTTTTTTCTCGCCGTTTTTCAATTCCTCCAAATAGAGCAGCGGGTCTTTCCCGTCGGCGGAAAGGACGGCGGTGTTCCCTTCCCGCCGGATCGTCCGCAATCCGATGATTTTTTCATAAAAGGGGATGGAGACGCCGAAATCTTTGACTTTCAGACAAACGGGACCTAAATGCACGCGCGGATCAATCGCCATGAAAATCGTTCTTCCTTTCCTTAGATTGGGCGCTAAAGTTACTTTTCGTAAGTAATTATAATTTTTAAATTAACAAAGGTCAAAAGACATGCACCAAAAAATTTCGTTCCGCGGGAAGCCGCAATTTACGCACGGTTCCTCCCCATCATTGCAAAAAACAAATTCGTTCCGCAGGGAGGGGATTGATCCGGTTCGGGGACAATGGGGGCCTGCGGAAGGCCGGAAAAACTCCGGTGAAATGGAAACGCTTCCTTTGGAAAAATGTATGAAATCAGGATCAAAAGCGTTGAAAAGGATTTTGGTTAAGCGTTAAAATGTTTACCAAGCGAAAATTTTGCCCGTTGCTCCAACGAAAACGGAAGATTGGAAGATTTTACGGGAAAGATGCATCGATGGGTTGCAGAGAGGGAGAGGACGAATGCCGGATAATGTATTGGCCGCTTTCGGACTGACTCTGTTTGCCGGATTGTCCACCGGGATCGGAAGCGTGCTCGCTTTTTTTACGAAAACGACGAACACGAAGTTTTTATCGTTTTCCCTCGGTTTTTCCGCCGGTGTGATGATTTACGTCTCGATGATCGAGATCTTTTTTAAGGCGCAGGAGTCTTTGGTGGAAGCCGTCGGGACGGTGGAAGGCAGCTGGCTTACGGTTTTGGGCTTTTTCGGGGGAATGGTTTTGATCGCGCTGATCGACCGGTTTATTCCGACCCAGCGGAATCCCCATGAGATTAAAAAGGTGGAAGAAATGGATGCCGGTCCCGCCCAAAATGCCGAACTTCTGAAAATGGGGCTTTTCGCCGCCCTCGCCATCGGGATTCACAATTTTCCGGAAGGCATCGCCACCTTCGCCTCTTCTTTGCAGGATCCCAGGCTGGGAATCATGATTGCCGTTGCCGTGGCGATCCATAATATTCCCGAGGGAATTGCCGTCTCCGTTCCCGTTTATTACTCCACGGGCGACCGGAAAAAGGCGTTTAAGCTCTCCTTTTTTTCCGGTTTGGCGGAACCTGTGGGCGCCCTATGCGCTTACCTGATTTTCATGCCCTTTTTGAACGGGATATTTTTCGGCATTCTCTTTGCCGCCGTCGCGGGGATCATGGTATTCATTTCCCTCGACGAACTGCTGCCGGCGGCGAAAAAATACGATGAGGCCCATATATCGATTTATGGATTGATGGGCGGGATGGCGGTCATGGCCGTCAGTCTGCTCCTGTTTATATAACCTGCGTATCGACGGAATCGTTTGGAATTCCATTCGCCGTCAGTCTGCTTTTGTTTATCTAACCCCCAGGCCGGCGCTTTGATCGGCGGAAGGGCGGCCTGGCCTTATTCGGACACCGGCATTTCGCTTTGGGCGCGGGTTCAGGCCGCCTTGCCCTTGCCCGGATGAAAACTTCGGTGTTCCGGTGAAAAAAACGGGAAGGGAAGCTGCCGTTTTGGCGCTTCCCTTCTTAATTTTTGACTTCCGCCTTTTTCTTCAGCGCTGCGGTTTTCCCGCCGTATGGACGAAGGACGGGAGCGAAACGCGCCGGAGGGGCGCCGCGGCCGGGCGGAACGGTCTTCCGCAGCCTTTGCTGAAGCCGAAAGAGGCGGGATGCAAGATCCGGCCGGAGCCGTTCGCCAAAGGGCGGGGCTTGCCGTCATTCATTGGATAACCGGAACTTCTCCAGCAGCCGGAAAAACAGGCTGATCAAAATGGCGATGATCGTCGCCAGACCCATCCCCTTCAATGCCACCGAGCCGATATGGATCGTCGCGCCGCTGATCCCGATGGCCAGGACGATGCAAGTTAAAATTAAATTTTGCGAGCGGCTGTAGTCCACCTTCGATTCGACGAGCATCCGGATCCCGCTCACGCCGATGATGCCGAAGAGGAGCAAGGATATGCCGCCCATCACCGGCTGGGGAATGCTCGAGATCAAAGCGGCGAGTTTTCCGAAGAAGGACAGGAAGATGGCGATGACCGCCGCGCCGCCGATCACCCAGGTGGAATACACGCGGGTGATCGCCAGCACCCCGATATTTTCCCCGTATGTCGTGTTCGGCGTCGAGCCGACAAAGCTGGACAGGATCGTGGACAATCCGTTCCCCAAGAGGGAGCGGTCCAGGCCGGGATCCTTCGCCAGATCCTTCTTGACGATATTCCCTGTGACCAGCAGGTGGCCGATGTGTTCAGGGATGAGAACGAGGGCCGCCGGCAGGATGACCAGGATGTCGGACCAATGGAATTTCATCCGGTAAAATTCCGGCAGGGAAAACCAAGGCGCTTCCTTGACGCTGGACAGGTCGACCATTCCGAATGCCGCCGCGATCACATACCCGCTGACGATTCCGATCAGTATGGGGATGATCTTAAGAAACCCGCGCAATGTGACCCAGCATACGATCGTGATGCCGAGGGTCAGCAAGGATACGGCCACCGTCTCGAAATCCGGGGTCCAGCCGGCCGGGGCATCACCCGGTTTGATTAATCCGGCCATTTGGGCGGCCACCGGCACAAGCTCGAGGCCGATAACCGCGACGATCGCCCCCATGGCGGCCGGGGGAAAAATCACATCCAGCCAGGCGGTGCCTGCGATTTTGATAATCAACGAGATCAGGACGAGGACGACGCCGACGGCCAAAAACCCGCCCAACGCGTAGCTGTATCCCTCCCCGCCGCTGTAGTTCCCCAGCACGACGAACACGGGGGAAATAAAGGCGAAGCTCGATCCGAGATAGGCGGGGATCTTTCCTTTCGTGATGAAGATGTAGAGCAGCGTGCCGATTCCGTTCATCAGCAAAATCGTCGCCGGATCCACCTGAAAGAGGATGGGAACCAGCACCGTCGAACCGAACATGGCAAACAGGTGCTGCAAACTTAAAGGAAGGCTTTTCCAGAATGGAAGGCGTTCGTGAACTTGAATTTCTCTTTCCACTTGCAATCTCCCCTCTCCATTTTTCAAGTCTTCCCTTTAAAAACAGCTCGGAAGAGACCGGGGGACGGCACAAAAAAACACCCTGCCTGTTTCAGGCAAGGTGTTTGCCGCTTGTGAAGTGCGCAAACGCCCCTCTACATGCATTTGCCATGTATGATCTCTTACCTTGCCAGCCTCACAGGACTGTTTTTAAAGGTAGAATGTTCACTTTTCTTAGTCATTATGGCAACTATTTTTTCATTTGTCAATAAATTTTTTCGCCGAGCTTTTTGCGATGCTGGCGATTTTGGGGTTTACGACGCCAAATTTCCTTGCTTGATATACGGATTTCCGTAAAGCGGTCCTTTTGATCGGATTAAATCCAACAGTTTCTCCTGCTTCCCAAAAAAGGCATGAGCCACCCGTTATCCACAATTCGCATTAGTGGATTTTTTCCTTTCCAACTTATCCACTTGTGGATATTGGTTTGCGCCGCCTTAACAAGGCTTCGGATGCGATCGCCCTGCTTTTCTTTAACCCGGCCGATCGCCATCGCCAGCATGACGCAAAGAGCAAGCCCGGAGCGCACCTTCATTTTTTTCATGCCTCGGATCGTATAGATCACAAATCCGAACGATACGTCCAGTCGGCTGTTTACCCGTTCCGCCGCGGTTTTTGGCATAAATCCGTTCCCATTTGTAACCAGCCCGGTCCATGGGTGTAAAGATCCGCCGATCTTCGGGAAGGGATATCCGTATCCCGCTGGCAATGGGGCATGTCGCATGTTCCGCACAGGTGGGCGGGACATAATTTTTTGAGCGTATTCCGGGCTTTTTCAAAGCCTCCGCATACCTTTTCTCTTCCCGTTCCCGTTTTTCGGACATTGGCAATGGACATTGCCTTTGTAATTGTAGGTGGGGTTCCTTTAATTGGCGGGTGCTTTCCCCGTCTTCCAAGAATTCCGAATGTCAATAACCGGTTTGATGCCGTACCGGTCCCCAACACTTTTCGATCAGCTTGGTATCGTCGCATCCCCGGTCTGCGCTCAATGTCTCTGCTTTGGCGAACCATTCCGATTGCCGTTCCTCTGTTCCAATAAAAGTGTGTTTTGACCGCCGGTAAGCTGGGTAGGATTGACAAATCTGGTCTTTTATTCATATTTACATTTCTCGCTTACTTTCATGTCGTTGAAGGCAACCTGTCCATCCGATTCGCACTGATTCCGAAAAAAGGAGACCGATCGGTGGGCGTTGCCCGGCAATACTCGGGAACCCTCGGGAAAATTGGTAATTGCCAGGTGGTTGTCATCAGCCAATTCGTCACCTCGCAGGGGAAAAGCTGTCCAGTCTGTTGATGCCAATTGAACGAAAAAACTGCGATCAAATGGCCGCAGCGATTCCGGGGTGCCATCCCCAGCGATTCCTCAACCTGCTCGTTGATCAGAAGCTATTTGAATTTTATAAATAGAAGATCACAAATCACTAATCGGTTCCTAGGTTTATAATCAAATGGAGTTTTTTTAATAATTGTGACGGATTTTGTAGAAAAATAGGAAAAATTATATTTATATTAATATTTACATATTTAGAAAATAAAGGTAAAATAATTCCATCAGAGATTGGGCGTTAGAAAAATAAGGCCGTAGCTAGTTTTTCCCTGTCGAAGGGAAATAGTGCCAGTGTTTCTTTTCGGGCAGTTGCAACCACGGATTCTGGTGAAAATCAATCCTATTACATTAGATGGAAGGGAAATTCCTCAAAAGCTAGTGCTGACTTAAAAATAACAGATGAATGATATTAAAACGAACACAATAGAAGGGAATTTTTCCTTCCATTGTGTTCGTTTTCTAATTCCATTGAAGAAAGGAGACGAGTAACCGTTAGCCGTTACTCGATGTGAGCGATGAACGGATTTCCCACATTCTATATTAAAGCCATGATAAAAAACCCTATCTTTTTTATTTATCTTTCATTTGTTTTATTTTTCGTATATTTTATAAAAGATTCTTTGCAAATTACCATTTTTCGGTTCGTTACGCTCTTTTTTCATGGTTACATTTGTTCCAATTTATTTCTTTTGATTTCCGCGGCGTGGGTGATTTCCAAGCAGTATGAAACGTTTGTTTTCTTAGAACGAGATGTGTTGAAAAAACAATGGAAGTTGCTTTTTTCTGCTTTCATTATCAGTTCTGTCGTCGCCCTGTTGCCGATGGCAGCCATGGTCACTTTTAAAAACCCGCTGACGGATGGGGCTTTTCTATGGAAAGGCCTGGTCCATTTCTTCATATTATGGACAATCTCGAACATGCTGGCGGCCACGATCGGGACGACCATTGGAATTTTAGTGCGACACAGGGCATCCATCTTACTTTCTTTACTTTTATATGGTTTCTTTTTGTGGAAATCGATGAATATGTCCTTTACCTATCAGGAGAAACTCCTAAATATTTTCGACGATCATATGCAAGCCATGACCAATACAATGTCCGGCACGATCTTTAACCTGAATTATTTTTTGGACAAATTGTTCTTGATTTTATTGATGTTATTCTTGTTATTGATCACTTATAGCGTTTATCGTAAGGAAAAAACGGCATATATCCTGTTGGCGGTTCTGGCCCTGCTGGCCATGGAGGGGGTCGCCATTTCCGGTGAAAAAAACGTGCAAAAAATCCAGAAGTATCCCGCTGCGGAGTTCGCACATGTCCCTTATGCCGTTCAAACCTATAAAATGGACCTGGCTTTGACGAATAGGTTGGAAAATACGGCGGAGTTAGAAATGTCTTTTTCTGCCGCCGGCGACAATATCAAGTTGCTGCTGGACGATTGTTTCACAATCGATTCGGTGAAAGTGAACGATTCCCTCGTAAAGTTTACCCATAAAAATAATGTTTTGACCATATCTGCTACATATCGGCCAAACGAGACGAAAAAGGTCGTCGTTTCCTATGGGGGCGATGTCCAAATCGAAGACGAATTGGGTGTGCCGATTTATTATGTGACGAGCGATGCCGTCAATCTCCCCGGATGGCTCTTTGCGTGGTATCCCACCGTGCCCGAACCAAAACCTTCCTATTATGATGTTCACTTGGACGCTTCAACAAAGATTTATTCCAATTTGGGAATATTCACCGGCGAAACCGAGCGGGAAGGGGAAACGTCGAGTTTAAGCCTGTTTGCCGGACAATATCAAACGCTGAAGGAGAATGGGCTGACTTACATTCTTCCAATAAATTACAATTTGGAAAATTTTCAATCAAGACTTGATCTTCTTATACAAGAAAAGACAAAAGAAAAACATCGGACATTAACAACATCGGATATTCAATTCTTACAGGACAGGGCATACAAAACGGTGATCGTCGGAAGTTGGCCCTATAATGCAAAAGACGGAGATATTCAGTTGGTCGGAAATACGCTCTTCTTCAACTATATGGAGTAAAGGGGTTTAATGGAGATGGGGAACCGATTATCAATTGAAAACGTGTCCTTTTCATATGGAAAAAATACGGTGCTGGATAATATTTCGTTTACCTGTCGGGACGGGATCACCGCCCTATTGGGAAATAACGGAGCGGGAAAAACCACATTAATGAATATTTTAACGGGATTGAATAAACCTTCGCACGGAAGAGTCATGTTGAACGGCATCGATTTATTAAAAACAAAGCCTTACCCCATCGATCAGGTCGGCTATTTGCCGCAAAACTTCGATATGTATGGCAATGTTACCGGATATGATCTTCTGTCCTATGTTTTTGATTTAAAAAAAATAAAAAAGAACAAAAAAGAAACGATCGATGAAGTCGTCGAACGATTCCACTTGACGTCCGTCATCAACAAAAGAATCGGAAAGTATTCGGGAGGCTATAAAAGAAGATTGGGCATCGCCCAGGCTGTCATCGGGAAACCGACCTTACTGATCATCGACGAACCAACAGCCGGCCTGGATCCGGAGGAGAGGGCGCAATTTAGGAAGTATCTGTCCGAGATCAGCAAAGATTCCATTACACTGATATCTACCCACATCATTGAAGATGTCGAATTGTACAGCCAACAGATCGTCATATTAAAAGATCATTCCATTGCCTTTAACGGCTCAGTCGCAGAAATGATCGCCGAAAGTATCACGAATATACGAACGCTTGAAACGGATTTCGCGACATTGATGGACTTGCGGAAAAAGGTGACCATCATTGAAGAGAAACGGCTGGGCACCGATCGTTACAGGATCCGGTTTATCAAGGATAAACAGGACGTCGCCGGCAGTTATCAAGAAAAGGAGATTTCGTTGGAAAATGCGTACATCTATTTTCAAAACCGATAACGTCTTTTTCAAGCATTACTTTAAAATCTATGATATTCGCGGGTTCAAATTGAAAATAACCGCTGCGCTCCTTTTGCTCCTGTTCGTTTATTCTGTTTTTTTTCCCGCTCCATCCAACTATCTCCTATCCCTAAGGGCGAAATACCGTCTATTTAGTGTCGATCGTTTGTATGATTATACCGTGCCGCTTTTGGCGGCCTTGATGACCGCTTTTGCGTTTTTTAATGATTATAAGAATCAGACCTACCGGTTTCTGGGTTACTATCATCCGGGCCCCTTCAACCGTCCAATGGTTTACCGTTGGGCGATCATTGTTTTCCTCTTTTGCATCGGCTCGTTTGTTTCAGCGGGATTCTATTACCGCAATGTTTCTTTTTTCGGCCTGACTGGCTTTTTCTTGAGCGTGCGTTTTCTCCCGAATATTGTTTTTCTTTCCGCGCTCATGTTGTGCGTCACCGCTTTAACGAAGAACAGCTATGCCGGTCTTTTCGTGACGCTCGTCTATTATATCCTTGATCTGTTTTCGCAGGGAAGATTTTTCAAACTCTTTTCCATGGGGGCGAATGCGGCGAATTTTTATTATGCCATCTCGCCGGAATACTATCTTTTCAATCGTTTATTGCTTTGTTTGGCCGCCGGATGTTTCTTAGGCCTTGCTTGTTATCAACGCCGTTGAGGTGGCCGGCATCCGGATGGCCGCGGATGTGGGTGCGCCCATGCCGCTTCAAGATAAGTGCCCGCGGTGTTTCTAACCCGGCCGTTTCATGTTCCGTTAAAAAAGCATCCGCCGCGCTCCTCGCAGGACCCGGAACGGGACGCCGAGCGCAGGCGGATGCGGTATGTGGGTCACATGATGAAACGCCGGGTATCGAATGGCTCGCCGCGTTTCATTCAAGCGCGTTGTTCAAACAGCTTGATGATTTCGATGATGACGTTCGTCGCTTTGATCATGTTGTCGACGGAAATGTATTCGTACTTGCCGTGGAAGTTTTCGCCGCCGGTAAAGATGTTCGGCGTCGGCAGGCCCATGTAGGACAACTGCGAGCCGTCCGTACCGCCGCGGATCGGGGAAATGATCGGTTCGATCCCCAGATTTTTCATCGCCTGTTGCGCGATGTCGACGATTTCTTTGACCGGTTCGATTTTTTCCCGCATGTTGTAATATTGGTCTTTCATGTCCAAAAGGATGTTGTCCCGGCCGTATGTTTCCCGCAATCTTTCCACGATGGAAGACAAGGTCTTCTTTTTGTTTTCAAATTCCTGCCGGTCGAAGTCGCGAATGATATAGTACAGTTCGGTCTTTTCCACATTCCCTTGGAAGGAAAGCAGATGGTAGAATCCTTCATATCCATCCGTATATTCCGGCGCCTGTTTTTCCGGAAGCATGCGGTGCAATTCCATGGCGATCTTCATGGAGTTGACCATCTTTCCCTTCGCCGTGCCAGGGTGGATGTTGTTTCCTTTGATCGTGATTTTGGCGCTGGCCGCGTTGAAGCTTTCGTACTGCAATTCGCCGATGCGGCCGCCGTCCATCGTATAGGCGTATTTGGCGTTGAATTTTTTCACGTCAAATTTGTGCGGCCCCCTGCCGATTTCTTCATCGGGGGTGAAAGCGACCCGGACTTTCCCGTGCTTGATTTCCGGATGCCGCAGCAGGTAGTTCATCGCCGTCATGATCTCCGCGACGCCGGCCTTATCATCGGCGCCGAGCAAAGTCGTCCCGTCCGTCGTAATTAACGTGTGGCCGACATAAAGATTTAGGGAAGGGAATTCTTTCGGCGAAAGGACGATATTTTCTTCCCGGTTCAAAAGGATGTCCTTGCCGTCGTAATTTTCGATGATCTGCGGTTTCACGTTTTTTCCGGTGAAATCGGGGGCCGTGTCCACATGGGCCAAAAAACCGATCGTCGGCACGTCCTTATCCGTGTTGGCCGGCAAGGTGGCGAACACATATCCGTTTTCATCGATCGTTACTTCTTCCATGCCGATTTCTTTTAATTCATCGACAAGTTTGTTCAACAGCACCAGCTGGCCGGGTGTGGAAGGGCAGGTGGCGCTGTCCTCGTTGGATTGGGTGTCGATTTGGACATAGGATGTGAAACGACGGATCAATTCTTCTTTCATTCCCGTTTTCAACTCCTTTTTGCAGAACTTTCGAAACTTGCCATCAGATAAAAATATCATATCACAAATGGAAGGCGCTGAAGAGGAAAAATTGCCCGGGCGGCGTTTCCCGTTTCGGTCATGATTTCGGACAAACCGCAGCGGATGTTGGACACCGAAAAGGATGATGGACATTTTTCGTCCGGTGACGGACGTTTTTTTCGTGATGATCGATATTTTTTCTTTTATGTCGGACAAATTTTTTCCATGTTGAACAAAAATTTTCCAATGTTGGACCGATCGTTGAAAATGTCGGACAGTCCCATGCGATGTTGGACGATTTTTTTCAGATATGGACCGATCCGGTTGAAATGTTGGACCGTCCGTCCCGAAAGCCAAAAGGAATGTCGAACGTTTTACCCAATATGTTGAACAAACGGTATCGTTGTTTGAACATTGTGCAAAAAATGCAGAACATTTCCGGTCACGAAGAAAAAATGGCGGACATTCCGGATCGGAAATACAGAATGTCGGATATTCCTCCTATGTTGAACGAAAAACTTTCCATGTCGGTCCATGACCGTCCGGCCGGAAATGCCGGAGCCCCTGACTCGCGCCTCAGTCTCTGCACATACCGGGAAAAGATGGAGTTGAACCAGTCGCTTCTTCCCCGAAATCCCCATAAAACTTGGAAGGTTGGGACCCGTCGCGTCTTACCGGCAATCCCTCCGGGATCCTGTTAAAAAACGGTTCTGACGATCGGATGAGGCGCCGATGATCCCGGGAATTTTTGCGTCGCCCTTCGGTCAGAGACAATAATGGAAATTTTCCGCGGATTCGGGTAAAATTAAAAGCATATCGCCGCCAGGGGAAACATCCGTTCGATGAACGGAACCGAGAAGGCAAATCCATGGGAAGGAACGGGATTTATTCCGTAAAGTTTTGCCCGGATGTTTCATCGGATCCAAGAGGTTGATCTTCCTCATGGGATTTCCATTCCGCAAGGTTTTGCCAGTAAGGAGGAATAGGCGGTATGATCCGCAGGTTTTTTTCATATTATAAGCCCCATAAAAAACTGTTTCTCCTCGATTTTTCCAGCGCGGTCGTCGTCGCCGTCTTGGAACTGGCCTTTCCGGTTGCCGTCCAATGGTTTGTCGACGATCTTCTCCCGGAAGGGAACTGGGGAAAAATCGTTTCCGTCGGCGCGGGGCTGCTGGCGTTGTATCTCATCAACACCGTGCTGCAATATATCGTCACCTACTACGGCCATATGCTCGGCGTCAACATCGAAACGAACTTGCGCCAGCAATTGTTTGAACAGGTGCAAAGGCAATCCTTCCGGTTCTTTGACAATACGAAGACGGGGCACATCATGAGCCGGATTACCAACGATTTGTTCGATATCGGCGAATTGGCCCACCACGGCCCGGAAGATTTTTTCATCTCGGTGATGACCTTTTTGGGCGCCTTTGCCATCATGCTTTCCGTCAATCCCCGAATGACCTTGGTTACCGTCCTGATCGTCCCGCTGTTGATTTGGCTGATTTGGATTTGCAATATCAAGATGAACCGGGCCTGGAGTGAGATGTACCAAAAGATTGCCGACGTCAACGCGAGGGTGGAGGACAGCGTCCAGGGGGCCCGCGTCGTTCAGTCGTTTACCAATGAAGATTACGAGATTGCGAGGTTCAAAACCGACAACCAAAGGTTCCGGCGGGCGAAATTGCAAGCCTATCACGTGATGGCCTATACGAATTCGGGCATCTATTTCATGATGAGGATATCCACCCTCGCCGTCCTCATTTACGGGGCGTGGCAATGTTATCAGGGACAGCTCACCTACGGGGAACTGGTCGCCTTCCTGCTGTATGTCAATATTTTGTTCAAGCCCATCGACAAGATCAGCTCCCTGATGGAATTGTACCCGAAGGGGATGGCCGGCTTTAAGCGATTCCTCCAGATCATGGACCGGGAACCGGATGTCAAGGACCGGGAGGGCGCCGTCAACGTCGACCGTCTCCGCGGCGAGATCCGGTTTTCCAATGTTTCTTTCCGCTACGAAAAGGATAAGCAGGTGTTGGAAAACATCAATCTCCATATCCGCGCCGGGGAAACGGTGGCCTTCGTCGGTCCGTCGGGCGCGGGGAAAACGACGATCTGTTCCCTGATCCCCCGGTTTTACGATGTGGATGAGGGTTCCATCACCATCGACGGGATCGATGTCCGGGACATGACGAAAAAATCGTTGCGGAAACAAATCGGCATCGTCCAACAGGACGTATTTTTGTTTACGGGAACGATCAGGGAAAATATCGCTTACGGAAAGCTGGACGCCACCGAAGCGGAGATCCGGGAAGCGGCGAGGAAAGCCCGTTTGGACCAGTTTGTCGAGTCGCTTCCGGACGGCTATGAAACGCAGGTGGGAGAAAGGGGATTGAAGCTGTCCGGCGGGCAAAAACAGCGGATCGCCATCGCCCGGATGTTTTTGAAAAATCCGCCCATCCTGATTTTGGATGAGGCCACTTCCGCCCTCGATTCGGAGACGGAACGGATGATCCAGGACGCCTTGGAGGAGCTGTCGGAAAACCGGACGACGTTGGTGATCGCCCACCGGTTCGCCACCATCCGGAACGCCGACCGCATCGTCGTTGTAACGGAAAAGGGGATCGCGGAGGAAGGCACCCTGGAAGAGCTGTTGGAGAAAGACGGCCTGTTTGCCCGGATGTACCGCGCCCAATTCCATCCCTTTGAACCGGCTGCCCGCTAGGAGCAAAAACAAGAAAAGAAGACGGAAGGCTCGCCCCGCAGGGGGAAGCTTCCTTCCGTCTTTTATGATTCATCCGTTATTCATTCAGGCTCAGGAGCAAAAATAAGACGGAAGGGCTCGCCCGCAGGGGGGCCCTTCCGTCTTTTATGATTCGCCCATTATTCATTCAAGGCCAAGGAGCAAAAAATAAGACGGAAGGGATCGCCCCGCAAAGGGGATCTCCCCTCCGTCTTTTTATTATTCGTCCACCTTTAATTCGGCCAGATTCCGGTCGTTGTATACCCCCGTGTCCAATGCTTTTGTCACGCGGCTTGTTAACAGGCCGGACACCATGCTGCCGCTGACGTTTAATGCGGTCCTGCCCATGTCGATCAGCGGTTCGACGGAAATCAGCAGGCCGACGATGGCGATCGGCAGGTTCAAAACGGAAAGGACGATCAGGGAGGCGAAGGTGGCCCCGCCGCCGACGCCGGCCACGCCGAAGGAGCTGATCATGACGACCGCGATGACGGTCAGGATAAAGCCGAGATCATGGGGATTAATCCCCACGGAGGGAGCGACCATCACCGCCAGCATGGCCGGATAGATCCCCGCGCACCCGTTTTGCCCGATCGACAGGCTGAAGGGTCCGGCAAAATTGGCGATCGATTCGGGAACGCCCAGCTGTTCCGTTTGCGTTTTTAAGTTTAACGGCAAGGTTCCCGCGCTGGAGCGGGAGGTAAAGGCGAAGGTCAAGGCGGGCATCGCCTTCCGCACGTAGATGAACGGATTCAACTTCGCCAAGCCGATGAGCAGCAGATGGACGGCAAACATGAGGATCAGCGCCACATAGGAAGCGACGACGAATGTCCCCAGTTTAACGATGGCGTCGAAGTCGCTGGTTGCCGTCACCTTTGCCATCAGGGCCAACACGCCGTAGGGCGTCAGGCGGAGAATCAACGTCACGATGCGCATGATGACGGCGAAGAGGGCATCGATGATCTTCGCGAACAATTCCGCTTGTTCCGGCTGTTTTCTCTTCACCCCGAGATAGGCGATTCCGATGAATGCGGCGAAAATGACGACGGCGATCGTCGAGGTCGGGCGGGTGCCGGCGAGATCCGCGAAGGGATTCGCAGGCAAAAATTCCACGATCTGGCCCGGAAGCGTCATATCTTGGATGGACCCCATCTTTTCGCTCAATTCCGCGTTCCTGGCCGCCTCCGCTTTCCCTTCGGTCAATTGGATGCCCTCCAGCTGGAAACCGAGGGCGGAAAAGACTCCGATGGCGGCGGCGATGGCCGTCGTTCCCAAAAGGATGCCGATGACGAGGAAGCTGATTTTCCCCAGGTTTTTGGTCGCGCGCAATTTCGTAAAGGCGCCGACGATCGAGATGAAGACGAGGGGCATGACGATCATTTGCAGCAGTTTCACGTAGCCGGCGCCCACGATGTTATACCAATCGATCGTCGTTAGCGTCACTTTTGAGCCGGTGCCGTACAGGGCGTGGATCATGAGCCCCAGCAATATCCCCAGTCCGAGGCCGGTGAAGACCCGCTTGGAAAAGGAGACATGCCTTTTTTGCTGCCAAAACAAAATGCCGATGAGTGCCAATAAAATAAGAATGTTAACGATGACGAGAAGCGTGTCCATTCTTTTCCTCCTTCATTCAAATGATGAGCTTACTGCATGCAAATTATACTATAATACGGAAAATCCGATAGATAAAGTAAGAAATACGGGGAAAGACGAAGAAAAAGAATTTTGACAACTCCCCGCTCCAAAAACGGCCCCCTCTCTTCCCCCTGGCCTCTTCCGCCCCTGTAAACGCTTTAACCGTTAACGGAATAAAGGTAATTTCGGGAAATATCCAAATAAACCGCGAAAAGGAAAAAATGAAATATTTCATAAAATTACATATTGATATAATAATTAAATAGTGAAATAATATCATATATATGCAACCAGACAAGGTGGGATGCGCATGGAAAGGAAACCGATACTGCGAGTGGAAGGCCTGCAAACGTCATTTTTTACCGATGACGGCGAGATCCCGGCCGTCGACAACATCAGTTTTCAAGTCTATCCCGGGGAAATTTTGGGCATTGTCGGCGAGTCGGGATGCGGAAAAAGCGTGACCTCCCTGTCCATCATGGGGCTTTTGCCCGCGCCCCAAGGCAAAATCAAAGCGGGGAGCATTTTCCTCGGCGATGAGGATCTGGTCAAGGCATCGGAAAAAAGGATGCGGGAAATCCGCGGCAATGAAATCGCGATGATCTTTCAGGAGCCGATGACCTCTCTAAATCCCCTGTTTAAAATCGGAAATCAGCTCATGGAAGCTTTGCGGGTACATAAAAAGGTTTCCAAAGAAGAGGCCTTCCAAAGATCCGTGGAAATGCTGCGGCTGGTCGGGCTTCCCCGGGCGGAAGAACTGATGAACGCCTATCCCCACGAACTTTCCGGCGGGATGCGGCAGCGGGTGATGATCGCCATGGCGCTCATCTGCGGCCCGAAGGTTTTGATCGCCGATGAACCGACCACCGCATTGGATGTAACGATACAGGCCCAGATTTTGCATTTGATGAAAAGGCTGAACGAAAAATTGCATACGGCCATCTTGCTGATCACCCATGATCTTGGGGTCGTCGCCCAGGTTTGCCAACGGGTGATCGTCATGTATGCGGGGAAGATTGTCGAGGAGGGCGACGTCCAAACCATCTTTCAAAATCCGAAACACCCGTATACAAAAGGGCTGCTGCAATCCATTCCGGATATACGGACGAAAAAAGAAAGGCTGTTTTCCATTCCCGGAAACGTTCCGAAACCGGGTTCGATCCGGCAAGGCTGCCGTTTCTACACCAGATGCATGTTCCGTGAAGAACGGTGCAGGCTGGAAGATCCTCCCTATTATGAATTAGAAAATCAGCACCGTTCCCGCTGCTGGCTGCACGAAAAGGAAGGGAAGACCGCAGATGACACCGTTGTTGCAAGTTCGTAACCTGAAAAAGGAATTTCCGATAAAAAAAGGCATATTTTCAAGAACGGTAGGATCCGTAAAAGCGGTAAACGACATTTCATTTTCCGTGAATGAGGGAGAAACCTTTGCCCTGGTCGGCGAATCCGGATGCGGCAAATCGACCACCGGCAAGCTTCTGCTCCGTCTGATCGAGCCCCAGGGCGGGGAGGTGCTCTTTCAAAACGAGAATATCCTGACCTTCTCCAAAGAAAAAATGAGAAAGGCCCGCCGCCATATGCAGATGGTGTTCCAAGACCCGTTTGCATCCTTGAATCCGCGGCAAACGGTGGAACGGATTTTGGAAGAGCCGCTTATCGTCCATAACATCGGGACCGCGAAGGAAAGGAAACAAAAGGTCTATGAAATGCTGGAAATCGTCGGCCTGCAAAAGGAGCACGGGAAACGCTACCCCCACCAATTCAGCGGCGGGCAGCGGCAGCGGATCGGCATCGCCCGCGCCCTCATGACCAATCCGAAGCTCATCGTGGCCGACGAACCGGTTTCCGCCCTGGACGTGTCCATCCAGTCGCAAATTTTGAATCTGTTAAAAGATTTGCAGAAACAATTTCAATTGACCTATATATTCATCTCCCATGACCTGGGCGTCGTCCGCCACATCAGCGACCGGGTCGGCGTCATGTACCTGGGGCATATGGTGGAAATGGCGGACAGCGAAAAGCTGTATGCGGAACCCCTTCATCCGTATACGAAGGCGCTCCTGGACGCCGTTCCGATCGCCGATCCGAATGTGGAGCGGGAAGTGATCACCATCAAAGGGGAGCTCCCGAGCCCCGCCAACCCGCCTTCCGGGTGCGTCTTCCACACCCGTTGCGCCCAGTGCATGGAGATTTGCAAAAAAGCGAAGCCCGAATGGAAGGAAGTCAAGCCCGGGCATTATGTCGCCTGCCATCTTTATTCCTGACATGAATTTCGGGTTCAATTGAGAAATTCATATAAATATCAACAGTAAAGGGGGATTTGTATGAAAAGAAAGAAGCATGTTGTCCTATTCATCGCACTAATGCTGGTATTTTCCTCGTTTCTTGCAGCATGCGGCAAAAAAGAATCGGGAGGGGGACAAGAAGAGGAGAAGCCGACGGAATTGGTGTTCGGCCGCGGCGGGGATTCCACTTCCCTCGATCCGGCGGAAACCACCGAAGGGGAAGCCTTTAAAGTTACGGAGAACATTTACGAAAAGCTCATCAATTTCAAAGAACAGAGCACGGAATTGGAACCCGGCCTGGCGACGGATTGGGAGGTTTCCGATGACGGCCTGACCTACACCTTCCAACTGCGTCAAGGGGTGAAATTCCACGACGGAACGGATTTTAACGCTGAAGCGGTGGTGTTCAACTTTAACCGCTGGATAGAAGGAAACCAAGGAAAAAGCGGCGACGAAATTCCTTTCCCCTACTTCCAATCCCAATTCGGCGACAACATTGAATCGGTGACGGCGACGGGAGAATATGAAGTCCAATTCAAATTGAAACGGCCGCAAGCGGTATTTTTGAAAAACCTGGCCATGTCGCCCTTTGCCATCGCCAGCCCGGCTGCGATTCAAAAGTACGGGGATAAATTCAACGAAAACCCTGTGGGGACCGGGCCTTACAAATTCGTGGAATGGAAGCGGAACGACCGGATTGTCCTCGAAAAATTTGATGATTATTGGGATTCCGGATATCCGAAAATCGACCGGATCATCTTCCGTTGCATCCCCGATAACTCGGCCCGTTTGAACGCGCTGAAGACCGGGGAAGTGGATTTGATCGACGGCGTCAATTACACCGACGTCAAACAAATTGAATCGGACAGCAATCTGCAGCTGATCCCCCGTCCCTCGTTGAACGTCGCATACGTCGGTTTGACGGTGACGAGGGGGCCGCTGAAAAATCAAAAGGTCCGCCAGGCGTTGAACCACGCCGTCGACAAAGAAGCGATCATCCAATCCTTCTACGAAGGGTATGCGGAACCCGCGAAGAACCCGATGCCGCCGGTCGTCGCCGGCTATAACGACGAGATCCAAGACTATGAATTTGACCTGGAAAAAGCGAAACAGCTCCTCGCCGAAGCCGGCTATCCGAACGGCTTTGAAATCAAACTGTGGGCGATGCCGGTGCCCCGGCCGTATATGCCGGACGGACGGAAAGTCGCCGAAGCGATCAAGTCCAATTGGGAAAAGATCGGCGTGAAGACGGAGATCGTGTCGATGGAGTGGGGAACCTATCTGGAAAAACTGGCGGCAGGGGAAGCGGACGCCTTCATGCTCGGCTGGACCGGGGATAACGGAGACGCCGACAACTTCCTGTATGTCCTCTTGGATAAGGACAACGTCGGCACGAACAACTATACCTATTACTCCAACGACGAACTGCATGAGATTTTGATCCAGGCCCAAACCGAATCCGATGAAAACAAACGGAACGAATTGTATAAGAAAGCCCAGGAAATCATCAAAGAAGACGCGCCTTGGATCCCGCTCGTTCACTCCGAGCCGCTGCTTACGGCAAGAAAGGATTTGGTCAATTTCAAACCCCATCCGACCGGTTCCGACCGTTTGCACATGGTGGAATTCAGCAAATAACGGATGGCGGTTGAAGGAGAGGCAAAGGAGAAAAGCGGACGGAAAAGGGAGAATTCGATCTCTCCCTTTTCTGCTTCCATATGCCGATCAATAACAAGGCGGGAACGTCTCAACGAAAGAAGGAAGGGAAACGCATGTACGCATACATTATTCGGCGCCTTCTCATGTTAATTCCCGTATTGTTCGGTTTGACCCTCATCGTCTTTTTCATGATACGCGCCATTCCCGGCGATCCGGCCCAAATCATTTTGGGCCAGGCGGCGACGGAAGAATCGATCGAGGCGCTGAACAAGAAACTGGGATTGGACAAGCCCTGGTATGTCCAATACGTTAACTATTTGAACGACCTTTTGCACGGGGACCTCGGCGATTCCATCCGCACCAATTCCCCGATCTCCGAGCAAATTTGGCCCTATTTGGCGGCCACCTTCGAACTGTCGGTGGTGGCCATGCTCATCGCCGTCTTTATCGGGGTGAACGCGGGAATAATCAGCGCCTGGTACCAAAATTCCTGGTTCGATTACATCGTCATGCTCCTCGCTCTGATCGGGGTTTCCATGCCGATCTTTTGGCTCGGCTTGATGGAACAATGGGTTTTTGCCGTCCAGCTGGACTGGCTGCCGACGGGCGGCCGGGAGAATGTCCGTGATCCCATCGAACCGATTACCCATTTGTACCTTTTGGATTCGCTCCTGCAGGGGGATATGGCCAAATTTTCGGATGTTTTGCAGCATTTGATCCTTCCCGCGGCGGCGCTGGCCACCATCCCGATGGCGATCATCGCCCGGATCACCCGGTCGAGCATGCTGGAAGTCATGCGGACCGATTATGTAAGGACGGCAAGGGCAAAGGGATTGCGCATGTTTTGGGTCGTCTATAAACATTCCTTGAAAAATGCCATCATCCCGATCCTTACCGTCATCGGGCTGCAATTCGGCCTGCTGTTGGGAGGGGCGATCCTGACGGAAACGATTTTCAGCTGGCCGGGAATCGGCAGATACATCTACGATGCGATCAACTATCGGGACTACCCGGTCATTCAATCGGGAATCTTGATCATCGCGCTGTTCTTTGTCCTGATCAATTTGATTACGGATATTTTGTATGCGGTCATCGACCCCCGCATCAAGTACCGGTGATCTTCGGACTGACAAAACATACGGCTAAAGAAGCAGGTGAGGCAAAATGGCGGAAATTGCACCGAATCAAGACGCGGTTGTCCTTTCCGGACCGGAGGCTGCCGTCTCCCCGTGGCGGGAAGCCTGGCGGACGTTCCGCAAAAATAAACTGGCCATGCTGGGGTTGTTTATCGTCCTGTTTTTTGTTTGCATCGCCCTTTTCGCCCCCTTCATCGCCAAGGAGGGAATCGATGAACAAAAGCTGACGGAAGCCCGCCTTCAGAGCCCTTCCGCAGAATATTGGTTCGGAACGGACGATTTCGGAAGGGATATTTTCTCCCGGGTGGTTTACGGGGCGAGAATTTCGTTGACCGTCGGGTTTTTCTCCGTGATCGGGTCGATTATTGTCGGCTGTTTTCTCGGAATCATTGCCGGTTATTACGGCGGGATCATCGACGGCATCATTTCCAGATTTTTTGACATCCTTTTGGCGTTCCCGAGCATCTTGCTCGCCATCGGCATCGTCGCCGTTTTGGGCCCGTCCCTGCGCAATGCGCTCATTGCCATCGCCGTCGTCAATGTGCCGAACTTCGGCCGGTTGATCCGTTCCCGGGTTTTGAGCGTCAAGGAAGAAGAATATATCCTGGCCGCCCGGTCCATCGGCATGAAGGATTCCCGGATTCTCCTGCACCATATCCTGCCGAACAGCATGGCTCCGATTATCGTGCAAGGGACTTTGGCCATTGCCACGGCCATCATTGAAGCGGCCGCCTTGGGATTTCTGGGGCTCGGGGCCCAGCCGCCCCAGCCGGAATGGGGGAAAATGTTGGCCGATTCCAAAGACTTTTTAACGAACGCCCCGTGGACGATGATCTTCCCCGGGCTGGCCATCATGCTGACCGTTCTCGGATTCAACCTGCTGGGGGACGGGCTTCGCGACGCTTTGGATCCGAGGATGAAAACTTAACGGCACCCGGTGTTGCCCGATCCCGGCACCCGGGTTTTGCGCGGCTGCCGCCTGGAATCTTTTCGGATTTCCCGGCGGCTTATTCTTTTTCCGGGAGAGAAGGATTGCCACCTTCCCGGGAAGGTCCGGCCGGCACGGCGAGTGGTCTTGGCAACAAGGTGCGGGAACAAAGAGAAAATGGCGTCCCTTTGATTCCTGCGGCCTAACTTTTGCCGGGATTTCCGGAAAGGGACGGGCTGGTCTTTTTACGGATGGCATTGGGTTCGGAGTGCCGCGAACCGGAGCCCGGCGCCCCGAAAAAGGGGGCTCCCGCCTCGGACGGGAGTGCCGCAAACGGAGGCGGATTAAGGCGAGGGCTCCCGGGAAAATTTATCTCCCATACATGGGAATTTGCCATTGCAAAAACTACTAACATTAGTTATATTAAAACTAACACAATTAGTTTAAAGGGAAGTGAGCCACTTGCGAATCGTCCGCAAACATACGGTTTTCCAGCTGACATTTTTGCCGCGCCTTTTCCCCGTCAATTGTTACTTGGTAGATGAGCCGGACGGACTGACCTTGATTGACGCCGCCCTGCCCTACAGCGCGAAAGGCATTTTAAAGGCGGCCGAAACCATCGGAAAACCGATCACCCGCATCCTTCTCACCCACGCGCACCAAGATCATGTGGGGGCCCTTGATGGGCTGAAACGGATTCTTCCCGATGCGCCCGTCTTTGTTTCGGAACGGGACGCCCGGTTAATGGCCGGGGACAGGTCGTTGGATCCGGAAGAACCGAATACGCCGATTCGCGGCGGAGTGCCCAAAAACCTGCGGACACGGGCGGATGTTTTGCTGAAGGAAGGGGACCGGATCGGCTCCCTGCTCGTGATTGCCACGCCGGGGCATACGCCCGGTTCGATGTCCTTTCTCGACACGCGCAACCGCGCCTGCATCGTCGGGGACGCGTTTCAGACAAGAGGGGGGATCGCGGTATCTGGACAGGTTCGGCCATGGTTCCCCTTCCCGGCAATGGCCACATGGAATAAGGAAATGGCGCTCAAAAGCGCATGCAAAATACGGGAGCACCGCCCTTCGCTGCTGGCGGCGGGGCATGGCGGCATGTTGGAACAGCCGGGTCCGGCGATCGACCGTGCCATCGCCGAAGCCGAACGGCGTTTTCGGTGATTGCGGCGGAGGGTTGCCCTTCTTTGGCGGAATCCTGTCCGCCGAAACCGTACCGCGCTTTAAACGAGCCCTTGCGGGAAAGGAGGGACGCAGATGTCACCGAAGATCGGTTTGGATATGGCAAAGATCCTGCAAACAGCAACGGACATTGCCGATAAGGACGGACTGGAAGGCGTGACCCTGGCCGCGTTGGCGAAAAGGCTCGGCGTCCGCCCCCCTTCCTTGTACAACCACATCGATGGATTGCAAGGTTTACGGAAACAGCTCGCCCTTTACGGCCTCGAACAGCTTCACCGCGCCTTGGCGGAAGCGGCCATCGGGCGTTCCGGCGACGATGCGGTGCATGCCCTTGGCAAAGCTTATGTAACCTTCGTCCGCACCCACCCCGGCCTGTATGAAGCAACCATGCAAGCCCCCGATCCGCTGGATCCGGATATACAACGTGCAGGCCGGTCGATTGTGGATCTGACCATGCGCGTGCTTCGGGCATACCATCTTGATGACGAAACGGCTCTGCATGCCGTGCGCGGTTTCCGAAGCATGTTCCATGGATTCGCATCCTTGGAACAGAAAGGGGAATTTAGAATCCGCCTCGACCATGACGCGACGCTCCGGTTTCTGATCGACACGTTCCTGGCGGGTCTTCGGAAAAAACCGTGAAACCCCCGGCGCGGATCCGCCCGAAAAATTGAGAAACGATGAGTGGCCGCCAAAATTTTTTTTGCGGACCGGCTGCAAAATGCGACGGTTCCCATCCTTCAAGGATCCGATTGTTCCTGCCAAGGGGATCCCCAACAGGAGGGAAAATGATGTTCCCGCTTGATTTCCGGCCGTCTGTTTCCCGCTCCTCTCCTTTTTGGCGGGTTCCGCTTCGAAAGCGGTATGAAGCCATTTTCGGACGGGCCGACGGGCGGCTTTAGGCGGACCGGAAGCAGAAATCGGCATCCATCGGATGGAAAAAAGGGGGGCGGATTTGAAGCGAAACCGGATGCTGACGTGCACCGGATGAAAAAGCGTTTTCAAAACGGGCGGAAACGGGCCCGAACCCTTGCGCCGGCTGCGGCCGGACGCCCTGCAACGGGAAATGGAAATCGGAAACTATGATATAATATAATGGTATAATAAACGGTAATAATAAAAAGGAAAAAGGATTGGTGAATGTTAATTTGGACAGTTCCTTATCGACGCTATGGATTGTGCTCTTATTAATTATCGCCAACGGCGTTTTTGCGATGACGGAAATTGCCATCGTCACCTCGAGAAAATCCAGATTGGAAAAAATGGCGGAAGAAGGCAATGCGAAGGCCGCCATCGCCTTGAAATTGGCCGAACACCCCAACCAATTGCTTTCCACGATCCAAATCGGCATCACCCTCATCGGCATCGTGACGGGTGCCTTCAGCGGCGCCGCCATCGCCGGCCAATTGGCGAAATTCATTGACCGGATTTCCTATTTGCAGCCGTACAGCAAGGAAATCAGCATGTTCATCGTCGTGGCCCTCACCACTTACCTTTCCCTGATCATCGGGGAACTGGTGCCGAAACGGATCGGTTTGACGAATCCGGAAAAGGTCGCTTTGATGGTGGCCAAACCGATGTATTATTTCGCGAAAATCGGCAGACCCCTCATTTGGATTTTGAGCAAATCGACGGAATTCGTCCTCAAGT
The DNA here is from genome assembly GCF_000383875.1 of Caldibacillus debilis DSM 16016. Lineage (NCBI taxonomy): Bacteria > Bacillati > Bacillota > Bacilli > Caryophanales > Bacillaceae > Caldibacillus > Caldibacillus debilis. The sequence goes on from NZ_KB912883.1 coordinate 57,951, forward strand.
TGATCGGGGTCAAACAGTCGAACGAACCGGAAATCACGGAAGAGGAAATCCAGCAGATGATCGAAAAGGGCGTTTACAGCGGGGTTGTGGATGAAATCGAATCGGAGATTGTGGAACAGATTTTTTACACCGGCGATTCCCGGATCGGGGATATCCTGACCCCGCGGACCCAGCTCGTCTGGATCGACATTGAGAAGCCCTTTGAGGAAAACTTGAAGAAAATGATCTCCAGTTCCCATTCCAAGTTTCCCGTCGGGCGAGGAAGCCTGGATGAATTTTTGGGGGTCATTTACATTAAGGATATTTTTGCCAAAATGGCCGAAAAAAAACCTTTCAAACTGGAAGATTGCATTCAGGAAACCCTCGTCCTTCCGGAGCCGATGAAGGTGTTTCAAGCCCTGGAAATTTTAAAGAAATCCGGAAGGCATGAAGCGATCGTCATCGACGAATACGGCGGCATCGAAGGGTTCATCACCTTGCACGATTTCATGGAAAGCATCGTCGGGGAAATCCCCTATTACGAGGATGATTCGGAACCGCAGATCGTGGAACGGGATGAAAAGAGCTGGCTGGCCGACGGCCTCGTTTCCCTGGACACCTTTAAGCGGTACTTCGATATCGAAGATCTGCCCGAAGTGCGGGGCGGAACGCCCCATACCCTGGGCGGATACATCACCATGTATATCGGGGACATCCCGAAGCTCAACCAGTCGATCGAAATCGAAGGCTATCGCTTGGAAGTCGTCGATATGGATCATGTTCGCGTCGATAAAGTGTTGATCACCCGGATCGGACCGGAAGAGGGGAAAGGGGACGAATGACGGGCGCCGCGAAAGCGGTGATCCGTTCATGGTCCGCATGAAAGGAAGGACGGACGGAAACCGGGACCCCTTTTCCGGCGAAGAAGCCGGCAAACATCGGCTCCCCGTGCAACGGGCCGCCCCGTTAGCGGGGAGTTTTCCCTTTTTCCCTTTCTGAATGAAACGTTGCGGCGAGCAAAAAGGCGGAGAAAGGAGCCCCGCCCTGCGTCGGTGCAGGCCATGCCGTCCGGCCGGCGGACGGACGGCCTCTGACCCTATCCACCGCTTGTCAATTCCCCGACGATTCCGGCCATTCGTATTGGGCAAGCAATGCCCGGAGCCGCTTGAGCTCTTCTTCAATCCGGGACAGATGTTTTTCTGCCGCCTCGATCCGGTTCCCGGTATTTTCCAGCTTTTCGATATCCCCTTGGATGCGGATGTAATCGCTCTTCAATTCCTCGATCTTTTGCAAAATTTCCTTCTTCGTCATCTCCCGTGCCTCCTTTGTCGGTGGAATTCTCCCTGAGAGCCCGAAAAAAGAATAGGTACAAACGGGGGCCGCCCCGGGTTCCGCTCTTCAGATTCGGGCCGGGTCACCCGCCGAAGCGGCGTTTTAATCCTTTCTCCTTCCATCTTAAACGAAACCGCCCGCTTTGGGTACATTTTGATCGAACCAATTCATTTGCCGGAGAAATGCCCCATCCAGAAATCGGGGGTTTTTTTCCGGCGGAAGGATCCGCCCCTGAAAAATTTTACCCGCATACTTTTCCCGAGGAGTTCGCGGACAAAGGGCCGGCTTGCCCGTAAAGGTACCGGGTGGCGCAGCCTCCGTTTGCCCTTTCGGAAGGAAAGGATGCCCGTCCCGAAAATGTACCGCCATGACGCGGATCGCCTGCGCGGGCCGGGAAGGATCCGGCCTGTCCGCCTGAAGAGGAAACGGGCGGGGAAGTTTCCTCCCCTTTCCTCCGGGCAAATTTTGTTTGCTGTCGTACCGGTGAACGCTTTGTGGTAAAATAGGGATGGATTTTTAAGAAAAAAGCCGGAAAGGGCGAATCCCCCTTCAGCGGCTCCACAGTCCCGGCTATGTTTTTTATTGAAACGAATTGGGAGGGAATGAAATGTCTGCCGTTTTGGAGCAATTTTTAAATGAAAATTTGCAGGAATTAAAAGAAAAGGGTCTGTACAATGAAATCGACCCGCTGGAAAGCCCGAACGGCCCCGTCATCACCATTAAGGGGAAAACGCTCATCAACCTTTCTTCCAACAACTATTTGGGCTTGGCCACGGATGAGCGCTTGAAGAAGGTTGCGATGGAAGCGGTTGCAAAATACGGCGTGGGTGCGGGGGCCGTGCGGACCATCAACGGCACCCTCGACCTTCACGTAAAATTGGAGGAAACGATCGCGAAATTTAAAGGGACGGAGGCGGCCATTGCCTACCAGTCCGGTTTTAACTGCAATATGGCCGCCATTTCCGCCGTCATGGACAAAAACGACGCCATCCTTTCCGACGAATTGAACCACGCCTCGATCATCGACGGCTGCCGTTTGTCGAAGGCGACGATCATCCGTTTCAATCATTCCGATATGGATGATCTGCGGAAAAAAGCGAAAGAGGCGAAGGAGTCCGGGAAATACAGAAAAATCATGGTGATCACCGACGGCGTCTTCTCCATGGACGGGGACATCGCCAAGCTCCCGGAGATTGTCGAGATTGCCAAAGAATTCGATTTGATCGTCTATGTGGATGACGCCCACGGCTCGGGGGTCACCGGCAAAGGAGCGGGGACGGTCAAACATTTCGGCCTGGAAAAGGAAGTGGATTTCCAAATCGGCACCCTGTCCAAGGCGATCGGGGTTGTCGGCGGCTACGTGGCGGGAAAGAAAAACCTCATCGATTGGCTGAAAGTCCGGTCGCGTCCCTTCCTGTTCTCGACGGCGGTGACGCCGGCGGATGCGGCGGCGGCGGCGAAGGCCATCGAGATTTTGATGGAAAGCACGGAGCTGAACGATCGCCTGTGGGAAAACGGCCGCTATTTAAAACAAGGGCTGAAAGATCTGGGCTTTGACATCGGACACAGCGAAACGCCGATCACCCCCTGCATCATCGGCGACGAAAAGCTGACGCAGCTTTTCAGCAAGCGGCTTTACGAAGAGGGGGTTTACGCCAAGGCGATCGTCTATCCGACCGTACCGAGAGGAACGGGCCGGGTCCGCAATATGCCGACGGCCGCCCATACGAAGGAGATGCTCGATCAGGCGCTGTCGGTCTACGAAAAAGTCGGCAAAGATCTGGGCATCCTTTGACAGGAACCGGCGCCATATAGCATTTTTGCAAGCATTGGACACAAAAAGAGCAGGCATCCTTTGACAGGAACCCCCGTCCCCAGGGCGGACGGGGCGCTTCCATGCCCTATGGAAATCTCATGAATCGTACGGCGGAAAGCCGTCCGCTTCGCATTTTCTGCGGCTAGTGTTTGGATGGAGGGAAGAGAAATGAAGAAGATATTGGTCACCGGCGCCCTCGGCCAAATCGGCACGGAACTTGTCGTGGAACTGAGGAAAATTTACGGGGAAGGCAATGTGGTCGCCACCGATATCCGCAAGACCGAACATCCGGCGGTCGAAGGCGGACCCTTTGAAATCGTGGATGTATTGGACGGAAAACGATTGGCGGAAGTGGCCGACCGGTACCGGGTGGACACGATCATCCATTTGGCCGCCCTGCTTTCGGCGACGGCCGAAAACAATCCCCTGCTCGCCTGGAACATCAACATGAACGGTTTGGTCAACGCGCTGGAAGTGGCGAGGGAGAGGGGCTGCCAATTTTTCACCCCCAGTTCCATCGGGGCCTTCGGGCCGTCGACGCCGAAGGATCATACGCCCCAGGACACGATCCAGCGTCCGACGACGATGTACGGGGTCAATAAAGTGGCCGGGGAATTATTGTGCGACTATTATTACCATAAATTTGGCCTCGATACCCGGGGGCTCCGCTTTCCGGGGCTGATCTCCCACACCGCGCCCCCGGGCGGGGGGACGACCGATTATGCGGTGGAAATTTATTACGAAGCGGTGAAGCATAAAAAATACACATGCTATATCGCCGAAGGCACCTATATGGATATGATGTATATGCCGGATGCGATCGACGCCATCATCCGGCTGATGGAGGCGGACGGGGAAAAACTCGTCCACCGCAACGCCTTCAATGTGAGTGCGATGAGCGTGGAACCGGAAGACTTCGCGCGGGAAATCAAAAAGCACATCCCGGAATTCAAGATGGATTATCAGGTCGATCCGTTGCGGCAAAAGATCGCGGAAAGCTGGCCGAACTCCCTCGACACCTCCTGCGCGGAAGAAGAATGGGGATTCCGGCCGAACTACGATCTGGAGGCCATGACCAAAGATATGCTGGAAAATATCAGGAAAAAATTGAATAAACAAGGGGCATGAGCGGGGGAAAGGACGTCCCGGAAGGCCAGACCGAACGGCTCCCGGGCAAATAGAATTGCCTGAGCGGCTTTAGCACCATATTCGATAGGGCTGAGGCCGTTTAGGCTTTTTTGCTGCCTTTCGTCATAAAAGCGGATGCGTTCTCGCGAGAGATCGTTCCGCAAATGTCCCACACAATTGAGCCCTCCCCAAAAGGATCCCATTGGCCCGTTATCCATGCCTCTTGAATCCTCAAACCCTTCCAATCCATGTTTTCCATGCTTATAAGGGTTGTTTGGGAATCTTATCTTTTGAACATACTTCTTTAAGTGTATTTTTCGCTAGAAACTCATTGTCACGTCTATGCCACTGCGCCCCAATCTCTTCTTTAAGTGTATTTTTCACTAGAAACGCGGCGGTGCATCGCAAAAGGTGGCAAAACAAATGACTTCTTTAAGTGTATTTTTCACTAGAAACCCTATTTGAATTGATTGCAGCGAAATTTATTGGACATAAAAACTTCCCCTAAGACGGCCTGTCTGCCTTAAGGGAACAAATCGAACCGGCTTTTGGGGCGGCCTTTTTCAGCAGGAGGAGCGGAGAGCGACGGAAAAAATTTTATGGGGATTGGCAAGTTTGACTTATTTGTTATATAATTAATATAACAGTTATAATAAACCAAACACTTGGTGATGAACATGATTCTGACCCTGGATTATGAATCGGATCTTCCGATCTATATCCAATTGAGGAACAAAATCATCGAAGGCATCGCATCCGGCCGGTTGAAGCCGGGGGATCCCCTCCCTTCGGTCCGCGCTTTGGCCCGGGACCTCGGCGTCAACATGCACACGGTAAACAAGGCGTACCAATTGCTGAAGCAGGAAGGATTTTTATCGATTCACCGGCAAAAGGGGGTCGTGATCCATCCCGACGGGTTCCCGCCGGCATCCGAACGGTTTCTCGAACGGCTGAAAGAAGATCTGCGGCCCCTTGTCAGCGAATCCGTGTGCAGGGGCCTAAGCGAAGAAGAATTTCTTTCCGTATGCGCCAAAATTTTCCGGGAGATTCAAAAAGGAGGAGAACCGCTATGAAATGGATCCTGTCGCTCTTCGTTTTTTTGCCGCTGGTCGCGATTACGTCGGTGACGCCCTATATTACGAGAAGGACGGAAAGTTTCGGCGTTTCCATTCCCCGATCGGTATACGGCAGCCCGGAACTGAAAGCCTTCCGCAAACAATACGCGATGATCACGGGTTGCCTCGGCCTTCTGTTTTTCGTTCCGCTTCTCATCCTAAAAATTCCCGAAGAGGTCTTCCCGCTCGTATTTGCGGGAGCAGTGTTCGGGTATTTGTCCGCCGGCTTTATCGTCTATTATCTTTATCATAAAAAAATGAAAAGGCTGAAACGGAGCCGGAATTGGAAGGGGGAACGGAAGGAGGCCGTCGCCCTGGACATCCGTTTCCATCAGCGGAAGCGCACCGTTTCTTACCGGTGGTTTCTCCTCCCCTTGGCGATCACCGGAGCTTCCTTTATCTGTACGGCCCTTTTCTACGACCGCATCCCGGACCCCGTCCCCATGCATTATGATATGAACGGCGAAGTGAACCGGTGGGCGGAAAAAACACCGGGGTCCGTCAGCCTTTTACCCTTGGTCTCGTTATTTATGACAGGGCTCTTCATGTTGGTCAATTGGATCATTGACCAAAGCAAACAGCAGATCGATGCGGACGATCCGGAAAAATCCTTGGAACAAAATCTCATTTTCCGGAGAAGATGGTCGGGATTTATCATCTTTTCGGGAACCCTTCTCGTTCTCATGTTTTTCCTGGCCCAGCTTTCCTTAATCTTTTCCTACGGGCAGAAGGCCGTTTTCCTGCTGATGATGACGGCCGTCGGCCTCACCCTCGTCGGCTGCCTTGTCCTTACGATCCTCACCGGCCAGGGTGGAAGCAGGATTCATGGGATCGGGGAAAATGACGGGGGATTGATCAACCGGGACGATGACCGCTTTTGGAAATTGGGCGTCTTTTACTACAATCCCGAAGACCCGGCCTTGTTTTTGGAAAAACGGTTCGGAAGCGGGTGGACGATCAATTTCGCAAGGCCCGCCGCCTGGCTGCTTTTCCTCGGCGTTTTGTTGATTCCGGTTATCATTGCGATTTTTGCAGGCTAACAAATTCTTAACGGAGAGGAGAATGAAAGTGGTCGAAACTTCCGCAATCGCCGCCCAGTTGGCGGGAATGGTTTTGGGGATCGGAACCCCGGCCGCCCTGTTCATCTATTTTCGAAAAAAATACCGGATTTCTTGGAAGCCGTTTCTTCTTGGGCTGCTTACCTTCTTTCTGTTCGTCCAAGTTTTGGAGGCCGCCTTTCACGGCTATTTTCTCTATGCGAACGAATGGACGAAAGAATGGCTGAAAAATCCTTGGTTGTATATGCTGTACGGCGGGCTTGCGGCGGGCATCTTCGAAGAGACGGGGCGGCTCGTGATGATGAAGTTCGCCTTGAAATCCCGCCGAGATTGGAAAGACGGCCTTTCCTTCGGGCTCGGCCACGGGGGCTTTGAAGCTTTATGGATCCTCGGCGTCAACGGGGTCGTTCTCCTTTCCCTTTCCTTTTTCATTAACAGCGGATCCTTCGACAGTCTGACGGACGGACAGTTGAAGGAGGCTTTGCGGCCCTTGCGGGACCAATTGGTGAACGGGTCGCCCTGGCTGTTTCTTCTTGCCGGCTTGGAGCGGATCGGGGCGGTCCTCGTGCACATCGGGCTCTCCCTCGTCGTGTTGTACGCGGTGAAATCCGGGCAGCTGAAATTTTATTGGTTCGCCGTGTTGCTTCACGCCATCTTCGATTTCCCCGCCGCCCTTTACCAATCGGGGGTCATTGCGGACATCTGGCTGGTTGAAATCTTTGTCGCCGGGGTTGCCGTCTTGTCCGTGGCTTGGATCATCAAGGCGAAACCTTTGTTTGAACGGGCGGAAGCTTAATGCGGCTCCGTCCCGCCTCCGTCCGGAAGAAGCCCGAGAAATTGCGGAAAAAAGCGGCCGCTTCTTGCCAAGACTAGAGTCCGCCAAGCGGGACGCAGAAATTCCACAAAGATTTGGGCGGAACCGCCGTTTTCCCTTCCGGTCCAATTCCCGCCCGGGGACCGGACGTTCCCGGGAAAGGTTCGCCGGTTTTTTCGTTTTCTCTCTTCCGAAAAACGGGTTGTTTTTCCATCCCGGGCCGGAGGTTTTGCTAAAATAGATACAATAAGGCTTATTTTTTGAAAGGGGATTCGAGGATGGCATATACGATGAACGGCAAAGAAACGATGGAGTTGATCCGGGAGCTCGTCCGCATTCCCAGCCCATCGGGGAACACGGAAAAAGCGATCCGATTCATTGAAGATTATTTCAAGCCCCTCGGCGTGAAAATGAAAAGGAATAACAAGGGCGGGCTCCTGGTTACCCTCGATGGGGAGAATGGGCGAAAGCACCGGTTTTTGACCGCCCACGTCGACACCCTGGGGGCGATGGTCAAAGAAATTAAAAGCGACGGGCGTCTGAAATTGGATTTGATCGGGGGATTCCTTTGGAACGCCATTGAAGGGGAGTACTGCCAGATCGAAACGGCGGACGGCAAAGTGTACACCGGAACCATCCTCCTTCATCAACAGTCGGTCCATGTCTATAAAAACGCGAAAGATACGGAAAGGAACCAGGAAAATATGGAAGTCCGGATCGATGAAAAAGTGAAGAGCGCCGAAGACGTACGGAAGCTGGGGATCGAAGTGGGCGATTTCGTTTCCTTTGACCCCCGGGTGCAAATCACCGAATCCGGCTTTATCAAGTCCCGCCATTTGGATGACAAAGCCAGCGCGGCGATCTTGATGAAACTCGTCGAAACGTTGGTGAAAAACGACATCCGTCTGCCTTATACGACCCACTTCTTTTTTTCCAACAACGAGGAAATCGGCTACGGCGGCAATTCCGCCATACCGGAAGAGACGGTGGAATATTTGGCCGTCGACATGGGGGCGATCGGGGACGGCCAGGCGACGGACGAATATTCCGTGTCCATCTGCGTCAAGGACGCCACGGGGCCCTATCATCTCGGGCTGCGGAAATCTCTCGTCGAATTGGCCAAACAGCACGGGATCGATTATCGCCTGGATATTTATCCCCATTACGGTTCCGACGCCTCCGCCGCCCTTTTCAGCGGGTACGATATCGTCCACGGCCTGGTGGGACCGGGCGTCGATGCGTCCCATGCCTTTGAACGGACCCATGAGCTGGCGATCGAAAATACGCAAAAACTTTTGTTTTATTATGTGCAATCGCCATTGGCCGTTGAATAGGGGAAAAACTTCCCTTTCGGGCGGAACCGGCCGAAGGGCGGGCAAAAAAAAACGGGAAAGCCGGCAACTCTGTCCTTGCGGCCTTCCCGTTTTTCGCAGCGGTTTAAAATTTTTGCAGGAATGCTTCCACTTCCTCGGGGGTTTTGGCGTTGGCGCTGTGCAGATGCCCCAGTTTTTCCCCTTTGGAGAAGATCAAAATGCTCGGAATGCCCAAAACCTTCTGTTCTTCGGCGATTTCCGGGAATTTGTCCCGGTCCATCTGGTACCAGGTGAGATGGGGGAACTTGGGCAAAATATCGCCGATGAACATGTCCAGCCGTTTGCAGTCCGGACACCAGGTGGTGTAAAATTTGATGGCGATTTTGTTATCGCTTTGAATGATTTTTTCGTATTGTTCCGCGGTGGTGATTTCCTGCATCGATTCTTTCCTCCTTTTTCCTTTGGATCGTCCTTCGATCAAATTATTCCACCTTGTCCTTCTCCCATTGGTAGCTCCAGAACCGCTCGTATTGCAGCCATTTTAACGCCTCCGGGTCCTTTTTGGCGATTCCCTCCTCCAGCTGCTGCACGAAGAAGAAGGTTTGCGAACGGTGGGCCTTGATCGTTTTCAGTTTTACGTCGGAAACTTGGCGGATGTCGTGAATGATGTCCGGTTTCCCCAATTCTTTTTCGCAATCGTTGGAAAAGGCCACGCAGTGGAGCTTCGGCCGTTTTTTCCCGGCAAGGCGCTTGACGGCCCGCACCACCGACCTTCCGCAAGCTTCGTGGTCGGGATGCACGGAATAACCGGGATAGAAGGTGATGATCAAGGATGGATCCAGTTCCCGGATCAGGGAAAAGATGCTCTCGGTCAGCTTTTCCTCTTCGAATTCCAGCAATTTGTCGCGGAATCCCATCATCCGCAAATCCCGGATGCCCATTTGCTTGGCGGCTTCAAGCAGTTCCCTTTTCCGGATGCCCGGGAGGGATTCCCGCGTGGCAAAGGGGGGATTTCCCAAATTTCTCCCCATTTCCCCCAAGGTTAAACAGGCGTAAGTGAGAGGTGTTCCGTTTCGGATATAGGTTGCGATCGTCCCCGATACGCCGAAGGCTTCGTCGTCGGGATGGGGGAACACAACCAGAACATGTTTTTCCTGTTCGAACATCGGTCCGCTCCTTTCCGTTTACGGGAAAAGAATATGAGAGGTGCGAGCTAAATCTCAAAGGGTTCGGGGCTCAGTTCCAAGGCGACGGCAAGCCGTCCTTTGTCGTCATGCCCCGCCATCAAAAGCCTGCCCCTTTCGTCCAACTCGTAATGGGTCAAGCCTTCCCCGTAAATCCATCCGTCCTTCATCTTCAGGCCGACCCGGTACGGACCTTCCCCGGCAATTTTTCCGTATTCGTAGCGGATGGCCGCGTTTCGGATAAAAGCCCCGGCGGAAAGGAAGGAAGGATCGCGGTGGGAGGCGTATGCGCCGTTGGTGGTTTCCAGATGGATGTACAGGTCTTTGCCGGCAAAGCGGTCGATCAAAGCCTGCACCTTCTCTTTGCGAATGGGTTTCACGTTACACTTCTCCCTTCAAAGAACGGAAACTCACTTCCTATTTTACTAAAAGACGCCGGGAAGTGGGAAAGGAAAAGATCGCTCGGGGATGTGGCAAGTTTTTCGCGGCGCGGCCCGGGGCCGGTATTCAGGCGGAGTCATGATGTACTTTTTGATCGGCTTGTTCAGGTGAAATGGAAAAAACGGCCGAAAGATTATCATTATGGGCTGCAAAAAAGTTCATGCAGATTACGAAGTTTTTTCCTATGCATGGATTGTTATAAAATTCGATTGCGCATGTTATGATTTCCAATTACTTCTGCCTCTCCAGCACCGTTCCCTTTTGCTTAGCCCGGCGCCGGCGACAAATTTTTGCGGTCTGACGGGATATTTTCAGCGGCATGGGTCATGCTGCCAAAACGGCTGAAGTTCCCCATGCAAGCGATGATTGCCTCCTATTTCCAAGGGGGATGGGACAAGCCGGCCGAACGGTCCTCATCCTTTTGAATTCCCTCAAGCGTGATCGCTTTGAAAATTCTGGGATCGGTGAAAGAAAAGGGATTGGAAAGGGCAAATTTCAGGTCGGGTCCGCATCCGGTTTCGGCGGCCTTGCGGGAGGGGCGTAAAGCTTCGGATCAAGACCGCCGGGACGTCAGGTTTCCCGCCAACCCCCGGGGCGGTTTTCCCCGCCCGTCTTCCTTTCCCGGCTCTCGACGAAGGTCGCCCGAAAAAGAAAATCCGCAGCCTCTTGTTTTCGGCTGCGGATTTCCTTTTGTCATCTTTTGCAGGATCGTCGGAACAAACGCGGAGAACCGGGCGCGTTATGCGGAGGGCGGCGTGAATCGCAGTTCCCGTCCGGTTTGCCTCATTCTTTAACCAATCGGACTTCCGGCGTCTTTCCTTTGTAAAGGTTGTAAGCGCCGTGCATGACGGGGCCGACGTATTGGTTCAGCTTCCAGCCGTGGGCGATGGCCGCCGTGACAAATTCCTTGGCATGGAAGACGGCGTCGAGCACCGATTCGCCCTTCGCCAGGTTGGCGGTGATGGCCGCCGCGAAGGTGCAGCCCGCCCCGTGGTTGTAAGTCGTGTCGATCTTTTCCGTTTCCAGGAGGACGAACTGTTTCCCGTCGTAGAACAGATCGACCGCCTTGTCGTGGGCCAGTTGTTTTCCGCCTTTGATGACGACGTTTTTCGCTCCCAGCGCGATGATTTTTTCCGCCGCTTTTTTCATGTCGTCCACCGTTTTGATCGGTCCGGTTTTGGACAGCTGCCATGCTTCAAAGAGGTTCGGCGTGGTGACGAGCGCCCGGGGCAGGAGAAGTTCCCTCGATGCGTCCACCGTTTCGGGGAGCAGCACTTCATCCTCCCCTTTGCAGACCATGACGGGATCCACAACGACATTCGTCAATTGATATTCGTCGATTTTCCGGGCCGCCAGCTCGACTATTTCCACGGAACCGAGCATGGCCGTTTTCATCGCATCGATCCCAACGGATAACACCGTTTCCAATTGGGCTTCGACAGTATTCGCATCAATCGGGAAAACCCGATGTTTCCAATGTTCTTTCGGATCCATGGCAACGATCGTCGTAAGGGCGGTCATTCCGTAGACGCCGTGTTCCTGGAAGGTTTTTAAGTCCGCTTGAATGCCCGCTCCCCCGCTCGAATCGGAACCGGCCAAGGTCAATACTTTCAACATTGCCATGCGTGGTCACCTCTTCCTGAATGTCTCATTCCAATTATATCAGTGTTTAAAACAATATACAAAAGAGGAAAATGGAAAACTCCGATCGGATTAATGGAATTCCTTGGCGGTTTCCCGCCCGCCGGCGGCGGGGGCGCTCCAGAAACTTTCTTCGTAAGCGAGTTCCCGGAATTTTTTCGGCGTCATGCCAAAAATTTTTTTGAACAGGCGCGTGTAATAGCTTTGGTTGCAAAAGCGGAACAAATGGGAGATTTCGGCGATCGGAAGCTCCGAATGGATCAGGAAAAATTTAGATTCCTCGAGCCGCTTCCGGTTGATGTAATCGGTGATCGTCAACCCGGTTTCCTGCTTGAACCGGTTCGACAAATAGCTCGGATGGACATACAGTTTTTCGGCGATGATCTTCAGGGAGAGGTCCTGAAGAATGTGGTCGTGGATGAACTCGATGGCCCGCTGGACGATGGAGTGGTAGACGGGCATCGCCTCTTTCTTCAGCGTATCGATGAACGTGCAAATCATGCTGTACTCGAAATTTTCCAGTTCTTCTTTCGAATCGAGCCTTTCGATCTCCTGGATCATCACGTCGCTCAAATTATAGGCGATTTCCGGATGCACCCCGCCTTGGATGATCGCCCGCGTAAACAGGGTGCAGGAGCAGATCAGGGAGTTTTTCAGGGAACGGATCGGGTGATCCGCCAACTTGGCCCGCTGCAGGTTGTTTATTTCATTCAGCGCCTGCAAGGCGCTTTCCGTATTGCCCCTTTTGATCGCTTCCATCATCTTTCTTTCCAAGGCGTAGGAGGGGTGCAAATATCCGTTTTGCCGGTTTTTCATCCGCTCCTTGAAAAATTGGCGGAGCAAGGCTTCCTGGATTTTCTTCTCCATCGGATCACCCTCACTTTTGAAAAAAATTTGCCAAAAACCTAAAAAAATTAATATCTTTGGAATCGATTTCATTTTACCATGAAGGAGGAAAAATTCGAAAGGGGGCAATAAAATGAAAAAGCGGCTTTTTGGACTGATGATCGTTTTGCTGTCGTTGGGGCTGCTTGCCGCATGCGGCAATAAAAGCGAAAACAATGCGGAAAACGGTTCGAAAAACGAGGGGGGAGATAAGGAACCCGTCGTCATCAAATTCGCCGCCCAAAACGACAACACACCCGCCACGCAAGCCGCGATCGACGCGTTTAACAGCAGCCAGGACAAGTACAAAGTGGAATGGGAACAAATGACAAACGATTCCGCGCAAATGCATGACCAATTGCTGACCTCGCTGTCCAGCGGTTCTTCCGACTACGATGTCCTTTCCCTGGACGTGGTCTGGGCAGGGGAATTTGCCGGAGCCGGCTATCTGGAACCGATCGATGTCCGGATGCAGGAAGCCGGGCTTAAAAAAGAAGACTTCAATGCCGGTTCGATGGCCTCCGGAAACTACAAAGGAAAACAATACACCCTGCCGTTTTTCCCTGACGTCGGCCTGCTCTATTACCGCAAAGATATCGTCAGCCAGGAAGACGCCAAGAAGCTGGAAAGCGGCGACTACACCTATCAGGACTTGCTGGCGATGGCCGAAAAATACAAAGGGCAAGGCGGAACGAAATACGGATTCGTTTATCAATCGAAACAATATGAAGGGTTAACCGTAAACGTGACGGAATTTACCAACTCTTTCAAAGACATCAAAGGCGGCCTGGAAACAATGTATCAATTTACGAAATCCGAGGCCACGCCGGATGACATTTTGACGTACATGGAAGGAGAAACCCACACCGTCTTTGAACAAGGGCAAAGCGTATTCGCCCGCAACTGGCCCTACGCCTTCGGACGGATTCAAGGCCAGGAAGACGGGGTGAAGATCAAGGCCGATCAAGTCGGCGTCGCGCCGCTGCCCAACGGCGGTTCCGTCGGCGGATGGCTCTTGGCCATCAACAAAAACTCCAAAAACATCGACGGCGCATGGGAATTCATCAAATTTTTGTCCGGACCGGAAGGGCAAAAGATCATGTCGACCAAAGGCGGATACTTGCCCGGTTACAACGCGTTGTTGACGGATTCCGAAGTGGTCCAGGCCAACACCCTGTTGTCGATGGAAGGTTTCAAAAAAGCTTTGGAAACGACGATCGCCCGTCCCGTTTCTCCGGAGTATTCCAAAGTATCCGATACGATCCAAGTCAATGCCCATAAATATTTAAGCTCGGGCAAAGGGTTGGACGAAGCGGTGCAAGCGATTCAACAGGCGATCGGCCAATAACGGATGCGATGGGCTCTAACTTGTTAGAGCCCTTTTCTCACCGTTTTTTCGAAGGATTTCGTTACCGTTCCGTCATTTCCCAGGAAGGACCCTCATTTTTCGGCGTTCCGGGAAGGCCGCGGGAATCGCTTTCCCTCCCATAATGCCGGGAAGGGGGAGCCGCCGGTTAAAGACGCAGATGAAAATGGACAGCAGGTCGAGGCACGGCTTCCCGGGTTTGTCCCGGCAACGCCATCAGAGGAGCACATGCCGCCCGGAAAAGCCGGCCGATTCATAAATGGATAAGAAAGGGGACATGGGCATGCGGAGGATGGGATGGAAGGGATTTTTGTTTCTTTTGCCCGCGCTGGCGCTGATCGCCGTTTTTTCTTTGTGGCCGGTCCTGCAATCCCTCACCTATACCTTTTTCGACTACCGGTTGAACAACCAGCAAAAATCCGGCCTTTATTTGAGCGAACGGTTCAATGCGGACCTTTTCAATGAGACCGCCTTTTACGTCGGGATGTTTCTCGAGGAAGATCTGCCGTCCATGACCGACGGGGCGGACGTCGAAGAAGCGAAGCGGCTGTTGGCGGATCTGCAGCGGATCAGCGGCCAATATTCGGAAGAAAAAGGCGTAATCCGCATTTCCAAGGAACAGAAGGAAGAGATCGAACAATTCTATAAAGCGGCCAAACCGAAGCTGGAAGAATGGAACCGGAAATACGCCCTGAAAAACGGGGAAAATCTGCCCCTTTTGTTGGATGACATCAAAGACAGCGTCATTCCCTCGAATTTCGTCGGATTGGACAACTATAAAAAGGCCTTCACCGATCCCCGGGTCGGCACGGCGGTGTGGAATACCGTGCTGTTTACGGCCGTTTCCGTGTTTTTCGAATTCCTGTTCGGTCTCGCCTTGGCGCTGATCATGAACAAGGCCTTCATCGGGCAGGGGCCGGTGCGCACCGTTTCCCTGATCCCCTGGGCCATTCCGACCGCCGTGGCGGCGCTGATGTGGGGATATCTTTATGACGGAAGCTTCGGCGTCGTCGCCAAGATTTTTGAGCAGGTCGGACTGATCCAGTCCTCCACCGACTTGTTGCAATCGCCGGGCTGGGCAATGGCGGCAACCATCATCGCGGACGTCTGGAAAACGACGCCTTACATGGCCCTTCTGCTGTTGGCCGGGCTGCAAAACATCTCCCCGAGCCTGTATGAAGCGGCTTCGATCGACGGGGCGAACAAGTGGCAATCCTTCGTCCGGGTCACCCTGCCCCTCTTGAAGCCGTCCATTTTGGTCGCCCTGTTGTTCCGGACGTTGGATGCCTTCCGCGTCTTCGATTTGATCTACGTTTTGACCGGAGGCGGCCCCGGCGGTTCGACGGAGACGCTGTCGGTGTACGCGTATAAAGCGATGTTCGGACAGACGAATTTCGGCTACGGTTCGGTGGTCGTCATGATCATGTTTGCCTGTGTCGCCGCCATCGCCGTCATCTTTGTCAAAATACTTGGAACCAATTTAATGGAGAAAAATTGAGGGGGCGACAGGGATGAACAGAACGATGAAGTTGGCCGGGGTCCTGTTGGTCGCGGTTTTCTTGATCGCCATGCTCTTTCCGTTTTTCTGGATCTTTATCACATCCTTCAAATCCACCGGCGAAATCTACGGGGAGGGCGCCTTCCGCGTGATCCCCCGCGAACCGACCTTGCAAAACTATTTGACCGTCCTGTTTGAAAAGGGGATCTTGAACGCGGTGAAAAACAGTTTCATCGTCGCCGGGACGACGACCGTCTACATCATCGCCGTCGCCACCTTGTGCGCCTACGCGATTTCCCGGTTCGAGTTCCGCGGCAAAAATCTGTTGCTCGGCTTGATCCTGGCCGTATCCATGTTTCCGCAGATGATCGTCACCGGTCCGGTTTACAATCTCTTTCACGATCTGGGGCTGACGAACAGCTACGCCGTCGTCTTGCCCTATTCGACGATCACCTTGCCGACATCGGTGTGGATTTTGGTGACCCATTTCAACCAAATTCCCCTCGCGTTGGAAGAATCGGCGAAGATCGACGGAGCCTCCGCCTTTCAAACGCTGTACAAAATCGTCTTCCCGCTGGCGGCTCCCGGGGTGTTCACGACGGCGATCATCGTGTTTATCGCCGCTTGGAACGAGTTTCTCTTGACGGTCACCTTGAACTCCGATGTGAGATATCATACCGTTCCCGTTGCCATTTCTTTCTTGCGGACCCAATTCGAAATTTTGTGGGGGCAGGTAACGGCGGCGACGACGATCGTAACGATTCCCACCTTGTTGGTTGTCTTGTTTTTCCAAAAACAAATCGTATCCGGGCTCATTTCCGGCAGCGTGAAGGAATGAATCCTTTTCGGCCGGTGCAGTGTTTCCGGATGCAAACGGCAATGGAAAGAATATACGCATTCAGAGGAACCTGACGGTGCCGATCCCGGTCCGTTGAACGGGAACACGGAAAGAATACACGCATTCAGCAAGAACGGGAGTGTCGCATCATGTCTTGGACGATATCGCACCAATCATTGAAAAACGAAGATTTGTTGATGCAGGAAAGCTTGTATTCCTTGGCCAACGGCTATTTGGGGGTGCGGGGCAATTTTGAGGAAGGGTACCCGGCGGATTTCGACACGATCAGGGGCACTTATATCAACGCCTTCCACGATATTGTCGACGTGAAATACGGGGAAAAATTGCCCGCCTTCCCGGAGACCCAACAAAAATTGGCCAATATTATCGATGCCCAGGGTTTGGATATATTCCTCGGGGAAGACATGGAAAAATTTTCCCCGTTTACCGGGGAAATCCTCTCCTATTCCCGGATCCTCCATCTGGATAAGGGCTACACGGAGCGGTCGGTCCGCTGGCGCTCCCCGAAAGGGAAGGTGGTGGACATCCTTTTCCGCCGCCTCGTTTCCTTCCGCCGAAAGGAGCTGTTCGCCATCCAGCTGACGATCCGGCCGGTGAATTTTTTCGGCCAGGTGAAGATCGTCGGCACCGTTGACGGGGATGTGGAGAATTATGTGAGCGAATCCGATCCCCGGGTCGGATCCGGCCACAACAAACTGTTGCAGGTGATCGATAGCGGGATCAAGGAGGACGTCGGCTTCGTCCTGGCGGAAACGAAACGTTCGAAGCTGCAGACGGCCTGTTTGACGAAATACATCGCGGACAACGGCGCCAGGGCGGAACAGGAGGCGGGCCCCAAACGGGTGACGGCGTCCCTCACCTTTCCCCTGAATCAAGCGGTGACCGTCGAAAAAAGGAACGTGTATACCGACACTTTGCGGCACGGGGAAGATCTCGTCAAAAAAGGGCTGGCCATCCACCGGGAACTGGAAGGGAAAACCTTTTCCGATTTTTTGGCCGAACAAAAGGCGGAGCTGGACGAATTTTGGCGGGATGCCGACGTCCGCATCGACGGGGACGCGAAGCTTCAGGAAGGGATCCGCTTCAACCTGTTCCACCTGCTCCAGTCGGCCGGGCGGGATCCCCATTCCCACATTGCGGCGAAAGGACTGTCCGGGGAAGGCTATGAGGGCCATTATTTTTGGGATACGGAAATTTATATGGTGCCCGTCTTTATCCTGACGAAACCGGAATTGGCAAAGAAGCTGCTGATCTACCGCCATTCCAAACTGGACGCGGCCAGGGAACACGCGAGAAACATGGGGCATAAAAAGGGGGCCCTGTATCCGTGGCGGACGATTTCCGGGAGCGAATGTTCTTCCTATTTTCCGTCCGGTTCGGCCCAATACCATATCAGCGCCGACATCGCTTACAGTTACATCCAATACTACTTGGCGACCGGCGACGAAGCCTTTCTTGCCGAATACGGAGGGGAAGTGCTGTTTGAAACGGCCCGCCTGTGGCTTGAAACCGGCCATTTCCGGGACGGGCAGTTCCGCATCGATGCGGTGACCGGGCCCGATGAATACACCTGCATCGTCAACAACAATTACTATACGAACGCCATGGCCAAATACAATCTGCGCTGGGCGGCGAAGATCTACGACCGGTGGCAAAGGGAGAAACCGGAACTGCTTCGGTCCCTAAAGGAAAAGCTCTCCCTCGCCGATGAAGAAAAGGAACTTTGGCAGCGGGCCGCGGAATGCATGTTTCTGCCCTATGACGAAAAATTGAAGATCAACCCGCAGGACGACACCTTTTTGCAAAAGGCGGTATGGGATTTCGCCAACACGCCTGGAGACCATTACCCGCTTTTGCTCCATTACCACCCGCTCACCTTGTACCGGTACCAGGTCTGCAAACAGGCGGACACGGTCCTCGCCCATTTTTTGCTGGACGAGGAAGATTTGGAGACGATGAAAAATTCGTATTTGTATTATGAAAAAATAACGACCCACGATTCGTCCCTTTCTTCCTGCATTTTCAGCATCATGGGCGCGAAGATCGGCGATGTGGAGAAAGCCTATCGGTACTTTGTCGAAACGGCCCGCCTCGATTTGGACAATACCCACGGGAATACGAAGGACGGCCTGCATCTGGCGAACATGGGCGGAACGTACATGGGGATCATCTTCGGCTTTGCGGGCTTAAGGATCAAGGAGTCGGGCCTCCATTTCGCGCCGAAATTGCCGGATGCCTGGAAGCATTACCGTTTCACCATCCAATACCGGAAACGGAAAATCACGGTGGATGTGGATGAAAGCGGCGCCCGATTCCAGTTGGAAGGGGATCCTCTCACGATTACGGTCAACGGGGAATCCTGCCTGCTGGAAGGAAAGAAAAGCTTCCCGCTCCTTGCCGCAAAAAGCAAATGATATCCCGGCTCCGTTTCCCTTTTTGCGAACGATTCTTGCGGCGATCGGAGGCGGGCCGGCCCCGGCGCGTTATAAGAGCTTTTTCGCAGCTTTCCGTTTTCGGCCATTCTCCCTCTAAAAAAAAGCGGAATCGGCATAGGACCGATTCCGCTTTTTGTGCGTGTGGCAGCATGCTTCGCTATAGGGTGAAAGTCCCGAATACAGCCGCTGGTCAGTCGCTAAGTATTCGCCGACAGACAGTGCGGTATCCGTGAGGAATCGTGCGGAGGCTCCTAATGTCCCCAGCGGGGATTAGCGGCAAGAGCCGTATGCGATGCCCCGCGCGTGCGGTTCTGTGAGAGGGGTGGTCAGGGACGGCAACCCCTACTCGATTCGTTCGCCCGGCAGGGGCGATGCTTCGCTGGAACTCTCCCGGACGCCCTTTGCGGCGCCTGAGGGCGGGAGGGAGCCCCCGGCGCGGGAGGAATCCGAAGGAGGCCCGGACGAAGGGAAAGCCAACCCGGCTTGCGGTCTTCGTACCGGATCCTTCCGCAGCCGGAAGGAAAAATTCTTGGAAAGGTTCGAAAAAGCCGCCGGGATGGGGCAAGAAAGATGAAGGCGGGCGGAATAGGGCCGTGCCCCGATCGATTCACCCGTTCGGCAGGAAATTTTCCATGAAGGTCGGCAGGGAAAAGCAGCTTTTCAGGATTTCTTCGTTGAAATATTTCGTTTCAACGGGCGTGATCCGATCCGGAAAGCGGTCCAACGGATAGGTTTTCGATCCGGCGGTAAAGCTCCACAATCCGCCCGGATAGGTCGGCACGGTGGCGATGTAGGTTTTGGAAAAGGCAAACAGTTCCTTCAAAATGGAGGCCGTGTTCCGCAGCACGTTTTGATGAAAGACAGGGGACTGGCTTTGGCAAACCATGATCCCGTCGTCCTTCAGGACGCGGTGGAGATCTTCATAGAACCCGCGCTCGAACAAATGTTCCGCCGGTCCGATCGGGTCGGAAGAGTCGACGATGACCACGTCGTATTCATTCCGCCGGTCTTTGACAAAACGGAGGCCGTCATCGAAAATAAAATGCACCCGCGGGTCGGACAAGTTTCCCGATATTTCCTGCAAATGGGCCTTGCACGCCTTGACGACCAGCTCGTCGATCTCCACCATGTCGATCCGTTCGATATGGGGATATTTTGCCGCTTCCCTCGCCGCGCCGCAGTCTCCGCCGCCGATGATCAAAACCTTTTTCGGATTCGGATGGAGACAAAGGGGCACATGGGTGATCATTTCATTATAGATATGCCCGTCCAACGCGGTGGTCTGCACGATTCCGTCCAGGACGAGGGCCCGGCCGAAATCGAAGGTGTCCACGATCATGACGTGTTGGAAGGGAGAGGACTCGGAGAAAATGATTTCCTTTAACCGGTAGCTGATTTTCAAATTTTCCCGTTCATACTCCGTGAGCCACAAGGAACCGTCTTTTTCTTCAATCCACTCCGGGTATTTTGTCATCCGCTTTTCCTCCCGTCTTTTTGATTTTCTGCAAGGCAGACAGAGCTGCAGAAGCAATCTCTATTCTATCAATATTTCCCCGCGAATGCCAGAAAGGGGGGGTATGCGGCCCTTTGGGCGCGGCTGCCGCGGTTCCGCACGGCGCACCCCGACCCTTCGGATCGGGCCGTATTTACCCCTTCCTTCGGCGAGCGTTCGTCCGGGCATGCGCCGGATGATGCGGACATTCGATAAATCGCCGGTTTTCATGTAATATAAAAGATGAAAGAAACCCCCTTCGCGTTTTTACGGCGGCCACATTTCGACGGGAAAAGGTGATCCGATGATATCCTATGAAGCGATCTTGAAAAAGATGGAGGAAAAGGCGGGTGAAGCCCGCCTGCAAAAGGACGAACGGAAGATCCGGGAAACGGTGGAAGCGATCAAAACCCTTTGCGAATTGATTTTGGAAGACAAAAAGGGGGAAATTCCCTCCGCCGGGACTGCCCCGGGCGGGGAAAGGCCCGTGCAAACAACCGTTTACCATCAGGAAAAGCTGGAGACCGATGACGGGGCGAACGGGGATTCCCTTTTGGACTTTTGATATTCGGGAGGTAGGTTCGGATGAACATCTTTCTTTTTCTCGGCGCCTTGAACGGTTTCCTTTCCGTAGCTTTAGGCGCCTTCGGCGCCCACGTTTTGGAAAGGAAGCTCGATCCCGGCGCTTTGGAGATCTGGCAAACGGGCGTCAAGTATGAAATGTTTCACGCTGCGGCCCTGTTGGCCGTCGGCATCCTCGCAGGAAAACATCCGGAAAATCCGCTGCTCAACTGGTCGGGATGGCTGTTCTTTGCGGGGATCATCATTTTTTCCGGAAGCTTGTACATCTTATCGGCATCCGGTTTCCGCGCCCTCGGCGCGGTCACGCCGGTCGGCGGGGTATGTTTTTTGATCGCCTGGCTGCTGTTGATGATCGCTTCCGCCAAATTGGGATAAGAGTCGGCCGCGACCAAATCGATTTTAAGGGGCTTCTCATCCGTCCTGCGGCGGATGAAAGCCCCGTTCTTCTTTCACAGGGAATGCCGGATCAAGGGCCTGCCTTTTGGAGAAGAGACGGCTGTCGCCGGCAGGAGGGAAGGACGGAAAGCAAAAAAACGTCCCCTCCTCTCCAGCCGGTCCGGAACGGGACGGTTCCCTTTTTTGTCCGGCGGCCGGCGCTGGGGATCCGGGGTTCCCCGGCATCGGCCGACCAATTTTTTCCGGGCGGTAAAATTGGCCGCCGGCTCTCCCGTATGGGCTGACGAATTTTCCCCAATAGATGGGAGAAGCCGCTTTTAAGCCCGGCGATTTTGAACCGGACGGAAACGGAACTTGCGAGTGGCCGGAGGAAATAAACGGCTGCGCTTGAACGGAAAGAGCCTTTGGGCTGAACAAGCCTTTGCCAAAGGTTCCCCGCCTTCGATCCGGCAGGCGGCGGAAAACCTGTCCTGCCCCGTTGGAAAAAAAGCCGGCCGCATTTGCCCGGCCGGCAGGGGATTTTCGCCGCGGAATCGCCCGGCCCGCTGAAAGGGAGGGGATTATCTCGGCTGGTAGGTGGCCAATGGAGGCGTTGAATAGGGATAATAATAGTTCAGTTCTTCGTCAAACTCCGCGTAATTAAAGTAAACCATCGGCAATAAATACCGTTTTCCCGTCTCCGGATCGCTGATGATCAGATGATCCCTTCCCGCCGCTTCGATGATCCCCCGGAAAATCTTGGCGTTCCACTCTACATTGTTTTCGAAAGTCATATAGACGGTGATGAATTTTCCCCTGTTCAGGCGGAGGATGTTTTCGATATAGGATTGTTCGAGGGGAAGCATGCCCGGTACTTGTTGGGCGCCCGCCCCCGTCGATGGGGTTTGGATGACCGACCCCGAAGGAAGCTGCTGGGAAAGGGGCACCTGCTGATGAGAATAGGGCTGGGCCGCTTGATAGGGCGAAGGGGCGACGGATTGGGGAAAAACCGCCTGCCTGTAGGGAAAATATCCCGGATAATACCACGGGTTGCCGCTCGAATTGGACGATTGGCTCATGTAAATCCCTCCCGGTAAAAATTTAATAAATGTTCGGACAAGCCGACGGGACCGGAGAATAAAAACAGTGGGACTTGAATCTGCCGGCGTTCCACTGGTTATACCATTGAGCCGGGCAGTCTCCTGTCGGTTTAAAAAACCAGAGGGAATGGGTGGCCGGATGGAATCTTTCCCCGTTGATCACCCGCCGGGCCAATCTTTTTTCGTTCTCCCGCGCGGGCTGATAAAAATATCCCTTTTGCACCGCTTCAAAGCCCCCCGGCGATTGGAAAACCATATCGGTGATGCTGCGGATCGGCTGGAAATCCAGGCAATCGGCCATCACCCGGTTAACGCCCGTGTTGCCCACCATCAGCATACCCAAATTGCCGTCGCCTTCCGCTTCCGCGCGCATGAGTCTCGCCAGCAATTTCACCTCTTCTTCGTTATAGGAGATGACCGCCATATGACTCCTCCCGATGGGAAATTCATAAAACAACCGGACGGAAGCTCCGCCGGAAGACATGCCGATAAAAGCCCATTCCATTCTATGTATATGTTTTTTTCCCCGGAGCCATGACCATAAAAAAACGTCCGCGGGAGGATGCGGACGGAAAAAAGGGGAAGAAGGAGCGGAATGTTCTCCTTTTCCCCGGTTATTCGATTTTTAACAATCTTTTCAGCCGGTCCCCATCGGCCAAAACGCCGACGAAGAAGGAGCCGAATTCCCCGTAGCGGGCGCTGACTTCATCGAAGCGCATTTCATAAACCAATTTTTTGAATTGCAGGACGTCGTCGGAAAACAGGGTGACCCCCCATTCATAATCGTCGAAACCGACGGATCCGGTAATGATCTGTTTCACTTTGTCGCCGTATTTGCGCCCGGTTTCGCCGTGGCTTTTCATCAGCTCGCGGCGTTTTTCCAGCGGCAGCATGTACCAGTTGTCGTTGCCTTCCCGGCGCTTGTCCATCGGGTAGAAGCAGATGTACTTCGTTTTGGGCAATTGGGGGTACAGCCTGGAGCGGACATAGGGATTTTGATAAGGATCCCCGTCGCCGCCGCCCATGTAATTGCTCAATTCGACGACGGAAACGTAGGAATAGGCGGGCAGCAAATATTCAAACAGCTTCGTTTTGCTTAATTCGGTTTCGATGTCGTTCAATTCTTCCATGGTCGGCCGCAAAATCATGAACAGGAAATCCGCCTTTTGGCCGACGACGGAATAAACGGCATGGCTTCCCTTCTTTTCCTCGGCGGTCTTTTCCCACTTGGAAACGATGGAGAGAAATTCGTTGACCGCCTTTTCCCTTTCTTCTTCCGGCAAGGTCTTCCATTGCACCCAGTCCACGGTGCGGAAGTCATGGAGGCAATACCAACCGTCCAACGTGGCGACAGCTTCAGCCATTTTCTTCACTCCTTCAACAGGCATTAATGGATATGTACGGATAGCGGCCGCCGGCCGCCGTTTGGCGCTTTCATTCATAACTATAACATATTTTCAACATTTCCCATGTGGATATACTTTTGACAAATTGGTGGCAGTTTTTTAACATTTTCCCCGTCCCTTTCTCCCCGTTCGGGGAAGGGGAAGGGAAACGGGGATTCCCTGCCGTTTCCGGCCCCGGGGATGAGAAACTTGCAAATTTTTTCACAAATAGTATGCTAAAGAAAGAAGGAGGACGAGACCATGGATTTGTTTCAAGTGGTGAAAGACAAAGTAAAAGGAAAAAATAAAAGGATCGTTTTTCCCGAAAGTTCGGATGAACGGATCCTGAAAGCGGCCTGCCGTCTTTCGGAAGAAAAATTGCTGATCCCGGTCTTGATCGGGAACCGCCAAGAAATTGAAAAACAGGCCGTCGAATTGGGCCTTTCCCTTGACGGTACGGAAACGGTTGATCCGGCCGGATACGGGGACATGGAAGGCCTGGTGGAAAAATTCGTCGAGCGGCGGAAAGGAAAAATAACCGTCGAAGAAGCGCGGCGATTGCTTCGGGAAGACGTGAATTATTTCGGGACGATGCTCGTTTACGCCGGGCAAGCCGACGGGCTGGTAAGCGGCGCCGCCCATTCGACGGCGGACACGGTGCGTCCGGCTCTGCAAATCATTAAAACGAAACCGGGAGTAAACAAGACATCCGGCGCCTTTATCATGGTCCGCGGCGAAGAAAAATACGTTTTCGCCGACTGCGCCATCAATATTGTCTTGGACAGCAGGGATCTCGCGGAAATCGCCGTCGAAAGCGCGAAAACGGCCAAGATCTTCGGGATCGAGCCGAAGGTGGCCATGCTGAGTTTTTCCACCAAAGGTTCCGCCCGGTCGCCGGAAACGGAAAAGGTGATCGAAGCGGTGAAAATCGCCAAGGAGATGCAGCCGGATTTGGTGATCGACGGCGAATTCCAGTTCGACGCCGCCTTCGTGCCGTCCGTGGCCAAAAGGAAGGCCCCGGATTCGGTCATCCAGGGCGATGCCAACGTGTTCATTTTCCCCTCTTTGGAAGCGGGAAACATCGGTTACAAAATCGCCCAGCGGCTGGGGAATTTTGAGGCGATCGGACCGATTCTCCAAGGCTTGAACGCCCCCGTGAACGACCTGTCCCGCGGCTGCAACGAAGAAGACGTCTACAAGCTGGCGCTGATTACCGCCGCCCAATCGCTGTAACGGACATCCATCCCGGCGCGGCCCGGCCCGCGGGAACCCGCCCCCGGTGCGAAGAAGCTTATGCCGCCTGCCGGTCAGACGATCGGGCCGGCGGTCCGGCATTCCGCGGATGCGGCTTTTCGGGTTTCGCCGCTTTTCCTGCGCCCTTTCGCCTTCCGCTGCCTGCCGGCATTTTCCGGGGGCCGCTTTTTTTATGGTAAAATCAAAATCAATGGAAACAGCAGAAAAGGTGGCTTTGTTGATGGGAGAAACCTTGCTTTATCAACGGCAATGGCGGATCATGGACCAATCGGGATTGGGCCCGGGGTTCGATCCGCTGCAATCCTTTGCCATCGACGATACCCTCTGCGAATCCGTCGGAGGCGGATACGCCCCGCCGACCGCCCGGGCCTGGGTGCATCACCGGACGGTCGTATTGGGCATTCAGGATACCCGCCTGCCCCTTTTGGAGGAAGGGCTGCGCTTTCTGGCGGAGAGCGGCTACCGCCACGTCGTCCGCACATCGGGAGGGCTGGCCGTCCCGTTGGATGAGGGCATTCTGAACCTGACCCTCGTTTTTCCGGAACGGGAACATGCGATCGACATCAACCGCGGGTACGAAGCGATGTACGCCTTTGTCCGGGCGATGTTCCGCGATCTGACCGGGGAGATCGAGGCGAGGGAAATCGCCGGTTCCTATTGTCCCGGAAATTATGATTTGAGCATCCGGGGGAAAAAATTTGCCGGCATCTCCCAGCGCCGTTTGAAAAAAGGGGTGGCCGTCCAGATCTATTTGTGCGTGACCGGAAGCGGGAGCGAACGGGCGGAAGTCATCCGGCAATTTTATGCCCGCGGGATCCGGGACCTGCCGGTAAAGTACGGCTATCCGAAGATCGTCCCGGAAAACATGGCTTCCCTGTCCGAGCTGTTGGGAGGGGATTTGACGGTGGAAGAAGCCGTCCTCCGCTTTTTCCGGACGGTCCGGACCTTCAGCGGGGAGAATTGTTATTCGGGGGCGCTGAATGAGGAGGAGACGAAGCGCTATCCCTATTATTATGGCCGGGTATTGGAACGGAACGAAAAATGGCTGAAGAACACCGACGGAAAATGAGCCGCTTCCCGGATGCCTTCCGAAGCGGGAATCTTATTGAAGCGGGGGTCGAGGGTTTGCCGGTCCGCGCCGGTCAACCCCCTTTGGCGAACATTTTGCGGGAAATTTGGCGGACGCGGGCACGGACGCACGGTCCGGTCCGCAACGGCCCCTTTTTTTTTCAGGCCGGCAATGTTTCGGGATAGGTCCGGTCCGTATCGGTCAAATCCCCCGGAAGGCCGGGCGATTTCCGGCATGGGTAAGTGCCGGCCCGGCGGCATCCACTCTTTCCCGAAGCCATCCTCCGATGAGGGGAACGTCCGGGCGAAGGGCGATGGCCGGTGCCGCAATCAAAAGGAAAGGAGCCCGTTCGAGCGAAGGGCTCCTTTTTCGTACGCCCGGCATGGGTGTGACGCTATAGGGTGAAAGTCCCGAACGGGGGCTGGCGAGCGCCTACCGTTAGCTGAAGGCAAGGGTGTCCGCTGTGAGGCGGAATCCGAAGGAAGCTGGAGGCAAACACTCGACCTGAGGTACACGAACCCAATCGGAGGCCGTCACAGTCGGACGAGTCTGCGAAACAAGACGAAGTCCCAAGCCGCCAAGGGCTGTGGAGGTATATTGGGCAGGTGCATGAGTGGAAAGTGTCCGCCCTTATCCGGGGAGGCCTGTACGGAACGCCTTCTGACGATGGTAACCAGAACCGAAAGGTTCTATTGAACGTACAGGAGTCAGCAGAGGCCATAGTACTGGAGTAAGGGACGCCTGAAACAGGAAGGGCCGAACGTCAACTCAGGGGTGAATCAGACTCTTTCGAGATGCTGTGCGTGGAAGCAGAATTCCCCTTAGGAACTTGACTGAGGAAAGATGGGTGAAGCCCGGAGGTCCTCAGTCAAAGGGCTGAGCACAGCCCGGCAAGACCTGAATCTCATCCCGCGGAAGGAGAAGAACTGAAATGGCTCTGTTGGAACGCATCTTAGCGAGAGACAACCTCATCACGGCGCTCAAACGGGTCGAAGCCAACCGGGGAGCGCCGGGAATCGACGGAGTATCGACTGATCAACTCCGTGATTATATCCGGACGCACTGGAGCTCGATTCGAGCCCAACTCTTGGAGGGAACCTATCGGCCGACGCCTGTCCGCAGGGTCGAAATCCCGAAACCCAACGGCGGCATACGGCTGTTAGGAATTCCCACCGTGATGGACCGGTTGATCCAACAGGCCATCCTCCAGGAACTGACGCCGATCTTTGACCCGGACTTCTCTCCCTACAGCTTCGGATTCCGTCCTGGCCGCAGCGCCCATGACGCCGTTCGGCAAGCGCAACGATACATCCGGGAAGGATACCGGTATGTCGTGGACATCGACCTGGAAAAGTTCTTTGATCGGGTCAACCACGATATCCTGATGAGCCGGGTTGCCCGGAAAGTCAAAGATAAACGCGTGCTGAAATTGATCCGCGCGTACCTGCAAGCCGGCGTCATGATCGGAGGGGTGAAGGTGCAGACGGAGGAAGGGACGCCGCAAGGCGGGCCGCTCAGTCCTCTGCTTGCGAACATCCTTCTCGATGATCTGGACAAGGAATTGGAGAAACGGGGACTGAAATTCTGCCGTTATGCAGACGACTGCAATATCTACGTAAAAAGTCTACGGGCAGGATTACGGGTGAAACAAGGCATCCAACGGTTCTTAGAGAAGAAGCTCAAACTCAAGGTCAATGAGGAGAAAAGCGCCGTGGACCGTCCGTGGAAGCGTACGTTTCTTGGATTCAGCTTTACACCGGAACGGGAAGCACGCATTCGCCTCGCTCCCAAGTCGATTCAACGCTTTAAACAGCGCATTCGACAATCAACTAATCCCAACTGGAGTCTCCCAATGGAAGAACGCATTCGTCGCGTGAATCAATACACCATGGGATGGATGGGGTATTTCCAACTCATCGAAACCCCATCCATTCTCAGGAACATGGAGGGATGGGTGCGTCGACGGCTTCGACTGTGCCTATGGCTCCAATGGAAACGGGTGAGAACGAGAATGCGCGAATTGAGGGCACTGGGGCTGAACGAGAGAACGGTTTTGGAGATTGCGAATACCCGAAAAGGGGCATGGCGGACAACAAAAACTCCTCAACTGCACCAAGCACTGGGAAAGTCCTACTGGAAGGCCCAAGGTCTCAAAAGTTTGACGCAACGATACTTCGAACTCCGTCAAGGTTGACGAACCGCCTAGTGCGGACCCGCATGCTAGGTGGTGTGAGGGGACGGGGGTTAGCCGCCCCCTCCTACTCGAT